>LLZO01000128.1 GCA_001567545.1 Candidatus Tepidiaquacellales bacterium OLB5 | reverse complement strand
GGGTGGCGGTTACGGAAGTGATTCATCAATAGAGTTTTACAATAACTACTTAAGATATCTTTCGATTGACAGGAACAGGTTTGCAAACCTGTTCACAAATATCAACGAAGTGTTCACATTCAGGAACACTATTCTGCCTGCTGATAAAACCGATGTGAACTATGATTTCGAGCTTAACTGGCTTTCGGTGAATTACAAAAACAAGTTCGGCGCTGTGAACTTTACAATCAGTGACAGGGTCGGGCTTAATACAGAAGTTAACAGCAGGGATGAATACCTGCCGCTTACTTTCGGGTTCAACTTTAACCAGAACGGAAGCTATAACCTGACTGATGTTAAAATGGCGCAAAGCGAAGCCATTGCATGGTGGATACGGAAATATAATATCGGCTATGCCAAACAGTGGATATTTAAAAAAGGCAGTATTAACAGTTTTTCAGTGGGAATTTCAGGCGGTCTGGTTCACGGGTTCGGTAATGTAACTACATTCGATTCAAAGCTTGATATAAGCACGTACGGCATTCAAAGCGTGAACGGGACAAACCATGTTGACAGCATTGTTGGCAAACAGGATTTCCATACACAATCAGCTTTAACGGATTATTTCAGGGATTACCAGGACGGCGCAGAAACGCATTTTAACCTGTTCCCTAAACCTGCAGGTGTTGGTTATTCCGTTGATATTGGATTTGCATTACAGTTTGCCGAAGACTGGAAAATTGCCGCAAGCGTAACTGACCTGGGCAAAATTGAATGGAATTATAATACCATCATAAATAACGATACCAATTCATTTGCATACTATGATTTTAATGTAACAGGCACTGACCCCACATATAACCAGATGGTTGATGACCTTGGCGGCTATCATACACAGGATACAGGCACTGCATTCACAACAGATATGCCCACAAAATACAGGGCAGGTATAATGTTTAAGCCAAATAACAGGTTTATGATAGAGTTCAACTGGGTTAAGGGTATTAACGACCTGCCGGGAAACACAAGCGATGTAATTTACTGCTTTGGGGTGGAGTACTTTCCCCTGCCCTTCCTGCCGGTGCGGACAGGATTTTCGCACGGGGGACCCGGGGCTTATTATATTTCGCTTGGAGCAGGTTATAAGCATAAAAATTTTACATTCGATATTGGCACTTACGGACTGAACCAGCTTATAGAAGATAAGCGGTTTTCTGTATCTGCTTCAACCAGAGTAATTTTTTAAAGTTTTTAAAAATTCAGGAATACAAACTAACCAATAAATATTATGAAAAAAATAAAATTCTTTTCATTTTTAATTCTTGCTGCAGCAATGGTATATGTATACGGCTGCGGCGATGATGCAGTTAACAACAATACAGGAGGAACCGGAGGAACCGTTCCTACACTGAATATGCAGGTTGGAGCATTATATGTATTA
>LLZO01000127.1 GCA_001567545.1 Candidatus Tepidiaquacellales bacterium OLB5 | reverse complement strand
GGGGCAGCTCTTTCAATAATGACTGCAAATTTCCTGATATTTCTGTTAACGCTTTCTGTTTCGCAGAAGCTTTACCCTGTTGATTACGGGTATTTCAGGATTGCAGCGCTTTTTGTTCCGGCGGCAATAATTATCAGCGTAAGTTACTATTATGACCTTAAGCTGACCGTAAGAATTATTCTGGCAGCAGTTTATTTTACTGCAGCAGCAGCTTATTTATACAACAATTTAAAGAATTCGGATGAGATGAAAATGATCATGGAAAAGATTAAATCACGGGGAACGAAAAGTAAACAGCCGGAAGAACAGCCGGGAGCTGATATTTAAATCTTCTGTACTCTTACCTGCATTATCCTGTTACCGGATTTTTTGTTATAACAAAGCTTAATCCTTTAAAGTCTATACGCTCATAAACTTCAGGTATATGCCCGGTAACTTTCTGCAGGAACCCGTTCAGGGTTTGATAATCGGGGTCTTCCGGGATATTTGAGTTGAACTTTTTATTAAAATCCTCTATCGAAATTATCGGGTTTACCAGGTAAACTCCGCTTTTTTCTGAAACAACATCAGCGGCTTCAACATCGTATTCATCCTGTATCTCTCCCACAATTTCTTCAATAATATCCTCGATGGTAACCAGACCTTCAACTCCGCCGTATTCATCTACTACAATTGCCATATGAACTTTATTGCGCTGCATTTCTTTCAGCAGGTTGCCTATCTGTTTTGTAGAAGAAACAAAAAAAGCCGGGCGGATAATATCATTTAATGTTATCAGCTCACGGTGCTCAGCAGCAGAAATCAGGTCTTTGGAATATATTATGCCAACAATATTATCAATTGTATCTTTATAAACCGGTATCCTGGAAAATCCTTCTTCAGTTACCTTTCGAAATATTTCATCCCTTGAATCTTCAAGGTTAATTGCAATCATATGGTTCCTTGGAACCATGATTTCGCTTGCCTGCTTATCATTGAATTCAAATATTTTTTCAATAAGCTGATGCTCTGTCTGGTCAATTGCGCCTGATTTTCTGCCTTCAGTTATAAGCAGGCGAAGCTCTTCTTCGGAATGGAAGCGTTCAGATTCCGTTACCGGCTGCATTCCGAACATTTTTAATATCAGGTTTGCCGCACCGTTCAGGAACCATATAAATGGTTTGAACACAAGGTAAAATATATAAAGCGGGTTTGCTACAACAAGCGTTGTTGCCTTCGCATACCTTATAGCCATCGATTTCGGTGCAAGCTCTCCCAATACAATATGCAGGAATGTAATTATAATAAAACCGGCGATTATAGAAATTGAATGAATGGTGTTGGGATTATCGATCCCGAAATAAGCAAATACCGGCGCAAGCAGTTTTGCAGTAACAGGCTCGCCTATCCACCCCAAAGCAAGTGATGTCATTGTTATACCAAGCTGTGTTGCTGAAAGATACTCATCAAGGTGAGAAATAAGTTTCATGGCAATTTTTGCCCTGCTTTGCTTTTCTGCAAGGGTCTGTATCTGGGTTGAACGGACTTTAACTATAGCAAACTCGGCAGCAACAAAAAAAGCATTTGCCATTACCAATGCAATTACTGCCAATAATTCAAAAAATATGCTGCCTATTTCCATTTTTCCTTTCAGTAATCTAACTGAAACCGGCAGAAGTTACTGAATTTTCGTAGTTTATTTAATTGTAAATAATTATTAAAACAATTGATATTTTATGCTTTATGGATTATTTTGTAATTTATAATTATTTAATAAAAAATTTAATATCAAGTATTTAAATATAGCAATTATACTTGTTAAAATTAATCCATGTATTTTGGAAAGGCAGATAAAATGAATAATTTCAGTAATTTTCAAAATTCAGTACGCTTCAGCCTGGATAAATACTCAAAGACTGTTTTAACAGTCATTGCAGTATGCCTGGCATTGATAACTTTCAATATTTATTTCGGTCCCAAAGATGTAAATGCTTACGATACTGTTCAGGATGTGAATATAAAAACAATTGGCGGTTCATCCGTTTCAGGAGGTTATATGCCGGTGGATATTCAAAGGATTGACGGCAGCTCCAGCCGCAGCTTAAAGGTTGACCTGCAGTCGGTTAACGGAAGATCTATGTTCGGGGATAAAGTACCTGTTGATATCCAGGGTATTAACGGTCAGTTCTTAATGGGTGGTGAGCTTCCTGTTAAGATAAAGTAAAAATATTCTCCTGTGTTTACATCTTGTGAATATAAGACTTCAAAATTCTTAACCACCATTTAATATTTTTTTAGACTAACCGTAAAGTGGTCATTGAATATTTTATTATAAGACTTTTGAAGTCTTATCATTTATAATGCGGATATTTAATTATTCTTAATTACCTTAACTTTTTTTATAGTATTGCGCTGTTTAGAGGCTATTACAAATGTAAAACCGGAGTAATCAATGCGTTCATAAAGCTCCGGTATGTGACCTGTAACATTATAAAGGAAACCACCGAGAGTATTGTAATTTTCACTTTCCGGTATTTTTGCTGAAAACTTCTGGTTGAATTCCTTGACCGGAATAAAGGGATTTACAAGATACTCCTGGTTTTTTCCTTTTATAATATCAGGCGATTCAACATCATACTCATCCATTATCTCGCCTGTTATCTCTTCTATAATATCTTCCATGGTTATCAGGCCTTCAACACCGCCGTATTCATTTACAACAATTCCCATATGCACTTTAGCCTTCTGGAATTCACGCATTAATATCCCGATATTTTTTGTTTCAGCTACAAAATAAGCGGGGCGGATTATATCGGCAAGCTGTATCAGCTGCCTGTGCTCTGAGGCAGAAATAAGGTCCTTGGTATAAATTATTCCGATGATATTATCAATGGTATCCTTGTAAACCGGAATCCTTGAGTACCCCTCTTCTGTAACCACCTGGTATATTTTTTCGCGGTTGTCATCAATATTAAGTACTACCATATCACCGCGGTGGATCATTATTTCCTTCGCGGTTTTATCATTGAAGTCAAATATCTTTTCTATAAGCTGGTGTTCGGTCTGGTCAATCACCCCCGCCCTTCTGCCCTGCAGAATAACCTGACGTATCTCTTCCTGGCTGTGAATTCCGCTGTCATTTTCAAGAGGTTTTAATCCCATAGCTCTTATTATCAGTGCAGCAGAAGCATTTAACAGCCATATAAATGGCTTAAAAATTTTATAAAATATTGTAAGCGGGTATGAAAGCCATAATGTCGCGCTCAGGTATTTCCTGATAGCAAATGCCTTTGGTGCAAGCTCGCCGATTGTTATGGTAAAATATGTTATGATTAATAAACCGAAAATTACTGCAAGGGTCTGGCTGAATGAACCGGATATTCCAAGCTTTATAAATACAGGTTCAAGCAGGTGAATAAAAACATCTTCGCCAACCCATCCAAGCAGCAGGTTAACAAAAGTAATACCAAGCTGTGTGGCAGAAATATACCTGTCAAGGTCCTTAATAACAGTTTTAGCGCGCATTGCGCGCAGGTTCCCTTTAACTGCTAATGCATCAATTTCGGCAGATCTGACCCTTATAATAGCATATTCCGTAACCACAAAAACTGCGTTTACAAGTATAAGTACCGCTATTAATAAAAATTGGGTTAACAAAAATTATATAATTGTTTGAAATTTAAACAAAATTAGCAGAAATTAATAAGATTTTCTGTGCTATAATTTTTCTTTAGCCGGTACTGCAAAAGTATGATTATATTTGATTTAATATAAAATGCGGAATTTTATTGTATGGGGTATCTGTTTTAAACGGCTTATTACTTCAGGGTTATACTTTTTGCTGATATCGGTAATTACATAACCTGAGGTTTCATTGGTTTTAAGGTACTGGCCTATAATATTAATATTATTTTCTGCAAAAACAGAATTTATCTTTGCAAGTATTCCCGGTACATTATGATGTATATGTATCAGCCTGTGCGCATTATCAAAAGGCGGAAGCTGAATATTTGGAAAGTTAACGCTGTAATATGAATTACCGCTGTTTATAAAATCAATAAGCTTGCGGGGTACAAAATTGGCAATATCTTTCTGCGCTTCATCTGTGCTTCCGCCAATGTGAGGAGTCAGTATTACATTGCCCAGACCCTGCAGGCCGTGAACAAATTTTTCATCATTGCTTACAGGTTCGTATGGATATACATCTACTGCTGCCCCTTTAACTTTTCCCAAGCGGATATGTTTTGCAAGCGCTTCAAGATCAGCAACATGCCCCCTGCTTAAATTAAGGAATATAACCCCATCCTTCATTTGCCGGAATTCTTTTTCCCCTATCAGACCTGTATTCTGCTCATCGCCGTCAACATGAATGGTAACTATATCACATTTTTTTAAGCAGCTCTTTCATAGAGCGGCATTTTTTTGCGTTACCAAGCGCAAGCTTTTCCAGTATATCGTAATAATAAACTTCCATTCCAAGATCTTCCGCAAGAACAGAAAGCTGAGAGCCAATCTTTCCGTATCCTATTATTCCCAGCTTTTTTCCGCGCACTTCGTAACTTCCGGAGCTGGATTTATCCCAAATCCCCGAATGCAGCATGCTGTTTTTGTTTATTATTCCCCGCATAAGCATAATTATTTCACCCAGTACAAGCTCAACAACGCTGCGGGTATTGCTGAACGGCGCATTAAAAACTATCACTCCCCTTTTAAGGCAGGCGTTTAGCTCAACCTGGTTTGTGCCTACACAAAATGCGCCAACGGCAAGCAGCTTTGCTGCTTTGGATAAAACTTTTTCAGTAACACGCGTTTTTTGATCTTATACAAAGTATCGAAACATCCTTTATCTTTTCAGCAAGCTCTTTTTCGCTTAAGCTTTTATGTATTGCTTCAACTGAATAACCTTCTGCTTTAAACAGCTTCGCGGCATCACTGTGAATATTTTCAAGCAGCAGCACTTTTATCCTGTTCTTTGGGTATGATATGCTCATTGGCAGTTTTGAAATATATAAAAATTCATCGAAGCTTGGTGTAATATGGTCAGCATTTTTTGTAACTGAAGTACGTTCTATATTTTCTGTGAATGCATAAAACCTGTCAATCATTCCGGAGCTTTTAAGCTCGTAATCGGTATAACCATCGCCAATTGCTATAATCTCTCCTTTGAGCTTAAGCGCTTTAAGCTGCTTAACTTTTCCGCCTGCCTGCGCAAGCAGGCTTTTTTTGCTGAATCCGGTTATTTCACCCTTTGAATTGAAAATAAAACTGTTCGCATAAACATTTTCGGGCTTTATGCCGTATTTTTCAACAACAGGCAGTATATACTCATGAAATCCCCCTGAAAGTATAATAATATTATCTGAAAATTTCCTGAAAAAATCTTTATTTGAAGTTACGGATGATGATACAAGCCTGTTAAGCTTTTTAACCAGCTTTGATATATGTTCTTTATTGGCTTTTATCAGCTGCAGCCGCCGGGCAAGTGATTCAGCAAAAGGCATTTCTCCGTTCATCGCACTTACGGTTAACTTATTTATCCTGCTGCATACCGCATCTTTTTGCGGATGGCTCTTTAACGAAATCTGCGCAAGCTCATCCAGGGCTTCCACCTTTACGAATGTGCTGTCAAAATCAATTATAAAATACCTGTTAATTTTCATAAATAAAAAATGACCAATTCTGTTAAAATTGGTCAGTTTATTATAGCCCTGCAAAATTTGCAGGGCTGAAAAAAATGTTATATGTGAATTATATCGTTATATACTACAAATGCCATAAATGCCATAAGTATAAGGAAGCCTACATTCTGCACAACTATCTGTATCTTATGTGAAACAGGCTTGCGGAATATTCCTTCATAAAGCAGGAACATAAAATGCCCCCCGTCTAGCGCCGGGAAAGGCAGAATATTTATTATAGCAAGTGTTATCGAAAGCATTGCCATGAATCCTAAAAATGAAAGGAAACCGCCTTCGGCTGACTGCCCTGCATACTGTGCAATTTTTACAGGTCCCCCAACAGCTTTGCTGAATGCAATATCACCCTTAATTATCTTCCACATTGATTTTACAAACAGCACAACACCATAATGCCACAGGTCGCTTAATCCCTGAGGTACGGCAGTAATAACATTATACTCAATATTTTTTACAGTACCGGTATATTTGCCAATTCCTATTCCTATAGTGCTGTCTGCTTCGGGTTTTACAACCCCGTTCATTGTAGTGCCGCTTCTGTTCCATGTAACTGCAATATCTTTGCCTGCATTACTTTTTATAATATCAACAAACTGCTGGGAGTGCAAAATAGGGTTACCATTGGCAGATGTTATTACATCGCCTTTCTGCAGACCAAGGTTTTTTGCCGGACCGGTTTCTGCAACCTGCTGTATCATCGGCTCCATCTTTTCAGGGAAAATACCAAGCACCCTTTCATTTAGTTCGGTCAATTCATTTTTGGAAATGAATATTTCCTTATCTGTACCGTTGGTATTTACCTTTATAGTAACATCTTCGCCCATTGCTTCGATGAAAACATTTGCGCGAACATCATCCCAGTAATTTACAGGATTTCCGTTTACTGAGATTATTTTTGAGCCCGGCTCAATTCCGTATTTTGCCGCTATAGAGCCCGGTGTTACATAACCTACAGTATTGGTTTCCATTTTCTGCTTGCCTTCAGCAAGGTTTATTACATAAAATATCGCGAATGCCAGCAGTGTGTTCATAATTACTCCTGCTGTTATCACGAACATTCTCTGCCAAACAGGCTTTGAGCGGAACTCCCACGGCTGCGGCGCCTGGTTGATAAATTCCTTATCCATGCTTTCATCTATCATACCGGCTACTTTAACATAGCCGCCAAGCGGAAATATTCCAAGCCCGTACTCGGTTTCACCTTTTACGAACTTAAAGATTCGCAGGTTAAAGAAATCGAAGAACAGGTAAAATTTATCTACCCTCATTTTGCACAGCTTTGCTGCTGCAAAATGACCGAACTCATGTACGAATACTAGAATTACGATCGTTATTAAAAAATAAAGAATTGTTGTTACTACATCCATATATTTATATAAAGTCTCCTTTTACTTTTTTTCAGCAGGTTTTTTATACTTCCTGTAATGCTGTTTCTTTCACATATTTTCTTGACCAGCTGTCAATTTCTACAATACTTTCAAGTGTCGGTTTTGTATGATTCTGATGTTTATCCATTGCAGATTTTATCAAAGCCGGAATGTCCGTAAATTTTATCTTCCCGTTCAAAAACAGGTCAACTGCAGCTTCATTTGCCCCGTTTAATACTATTGGATAAGAACCTCCAGAATTTATTACATCATAAGCCAGCTTCAAACACTCAAATTTTTCAAGGTCAGGTTCTTCAAAAGTAAGTTTTTTCAGTGATTTAAAATCAATTCTGGGAAAATCTGACTCTATCCTTCCCGGATATGTAATTGCGTACTGTATCGGCACTTTCATATCAGGTACTCCAAGCTGCGCTTTTACAGACCCGTCGGAAAATTCTACCATTGAGTGAATTATTGACTGCGGGTGAATTAAAACTTCGATATTTTCCGCTTCTATACTGAACAGCCATTTAGCCTCAATAATTTCAAAACCTTTGTTCATTAAAGTAGCGGAATCAATCGTGATTTTATTGCCCATTTTCCAGTTGGGATGGTTTAAAGCATCGGCAACCGTAACATTTATCATATCACCCGCAGGAAGCTCCCTGAAAGGACCGCCTGAGGCGGTGAGGATAAGTTTGGTTATCTTCTTTAACGGTTCACCCTGTACACACTGCAGTATTGCGCTGTGTTCGCTATCTACCGGCAGTAAATGTGAATTGCTTGCTGCCAGCATGCTGTAAATCAGCTCTCCGGCTACTACAAGAGATTCCTTATTGGCAAGCGCTATATCCTTGCCGTTCTTAATGGCTTCTATGGTTGGTATAAGTCCGCTGAAACCAACCAGCGCATTTACAACCAGCTCAAAATCATCACGGCGTGCAATTTCATTAATTCCTGCCTGCCCGCATAGAATTTCGCATTTATGGTTTAAAGAACGGTTCTTTAGCCTGTTGAAGCTCTCCGGATCAAAAATTACCGCTGCTTCAGGCTTAAACTCCTCTATTTGTGCGGCAAGAAGCTCTGAATTAGAATTGGCAGAAATATATTTCACAGAAACAGGAAATGAGTTCCTGTTCAGATTTCTGACGACTTCGAGTGTATTTTTACCAATTGAACCTGTTGAGCCTAAAACGGCAATATTCTTCATTAATGCATATATAATTGGTAATTTAGCGTTAATTTATGAAAGTTAGTATGGTAAAATCAGGTGGGCAGAATTCATGAATAATATAAGAATTCAGCAAAAATTTGATCATTAAAAACTCAATTCCCTGCTCGCGTCAGGTCATTTCCTTAAGAGCCCTTTGGGCAGACCTGACACTATGAATACTTAGCGTCTGGTCAAATACTGATTAAAGCAATAAACAGGTTAAATTTGCTTTTTAATCCCGTTCGGAAAAATCAAACGAATAAGCGAAAACATTAAAGCTATTATTACTGAATTTGTATGCCTGAGCGTAAGCGAGTTCACAAATTCTTCTATGGTTGCTTTAATGTTTGAGCAGTTTGATTTTTCCGCCGGGTGTACTTTTCTTTGTAACTTTCTTTTGTACAAGCAAAAGAAAGTTATTTATTTAATAATGGTAAGAATAACAAATATGTTTGGTTGTTGTTAAAAAACCAACAACGTGGAAAATTATAATATAATGCAAAAATTTGATCGTAATACACTCAATTCCCTGCTCGTGTCAGGTCCTCTCCGTAGGAGTCCCTTGGACAGACCTGACACAAAGAAATACCTTCCCCTTTGGGGAGGGAAGGGTGGGGTCACATTATTA
>LLZO01000126.1 GCA_001567545.1 Candidatus Tepidiaquacellales bacterium OLB5 | reverse complement strand
TCCCAGGTTTTTTCTGCAGTTCCCAGGTTTGGTAATAATCTTTTTTCCCCAGGTCTTTATATATTAAAGACATAACTAATTTGTATTTTGGAACAAGTTTAATTTAAAATGGTTATAAGTTGTATTCATAAAATTTGTCATAAATATCTATAATAAAGTTTTTTATATATAAAAAAAGTTAAAATTTTGTAAAATCATAATTTTTCTTACATATGTGCTATAAATATATAATGATTATAGCATTTATTTAATAAATAGCTTGATTTTGTTGGTTCAAATTTTTATATTCGGTGTTGAAATTGGTGTATTATCAAAATTTACAAAGGAGAAGCAATAAATATGAAAAGACTATCCATACTTCTTTATATTTTAATTGCCTTTATCTCTCTGCAATACCTGGCTGGATGCGGCGGCGCAGATATTGAAGAAGAAGATTCAGCAGATAAAAAGAAGAAAAAAGATTCATTAAGTGTTTATACAGCTCTGGAAAGTGCAAGACTGCACTATACAAAAGCATTGCAGTTTAATGAACAGGCTAATTCAAAGTCTTCACATGAGGAATTTGAACAAGCTTTAAAACAGCTTAATAAGATAGACACCAAAAATCTTGAAAAGCATTATTTATGGGAAAAGGATTACAAGGAAATTGCATCCAGCATAATTCAGGATTTTGTAACAGCTCATCATGATATTCCTGAAAATCACAAAGTATTTAAACTGGCATCTAAACTTGGTATTGCATACGAAAAGATCGAAAAGAAATCTTATTCAAATGTATTTAACCCCGAAGATCTTCCTGAATGTGATGAAATTCCGCTGGTAGAAAATGGTCCCGTACAGGATTATATTAATTATTTTACAGGCAACGGCAGAAAATATATGGATAAATGGTTCTTCAGGCTTGGCAAATACTCAAACCTGATGCGAACTATTCTGCGTGAAAACAACGCTCCGGAAGAACTTATTTATCTTGCAATGATAGAATCAGGTTTGGATCCTAAAATAAGCTCCTGGGCGGGAGCAATAGGTTTATGGCAGTTTATGCCAACAACCGGTTCAGCATACGGTTTATATTATGACGGAAGTACTGATGATAAACGCGACCCGGAAAAAGCTACAGATGCGGCAGCCCGCCATTTGATAGATCTCCACAGATCTTTTGGCGACTGGTATCTGGCTATGGCATCATATAATGCCGGACCGGGCAGAATTAACAGCGCTATTAAAAAATCAGGTTCTACCGATTTCTGGACAATAAGGGAATATCTTCCAAAGGAAACCAGGAACTACGTTCCGCAATACATTGCAGTTGCGCTTATTTGCCTTGACCCTGCAAAATACGGTTTTACTGATGTTGAATGGGGTAAACCGCTTGAATATGACAGGGTTGTGATTAAATCCGCAATGACTGTTGACCAAATTGCTCAATTTTGCAATACCGATGTTGAAACAATCAGAGACCTGAATTCACAGCTGCTAAGCGATGTTACTCCGGTTTTTGATGATGGATACCTTATTAAAATACCTAAAGGTAAATTCAGCGAATTTGCGGCAAATTATGAATCTGCCGGCGATATTGAAAAGTATGGATTTAAACCGATTTATGACGGCAATGAAGGCACTGCTTCGGTTAACACAGAAGAATCTTTTACATATTTTAAGATCAAAGACTACCAGGTGGAAGACAGAAGATATATCATCAGTACTTCAAACAGAGAACTGGTTTTTCATGATATTAATGAAAAAGAAGATCTTTTTAATATTTCGCTGAAATACAGCGTAAGACCAAGCGATCTAAGGATATGGAATAATATCAACTACGGCATCTATCCTAAAAAGGGCGACAAGATTTCTGTTTGGCTTACTAAGCAGAAATATAAAGAAATGTATGGTACTGTAAATGAAGAAAGTAAACAGGATAATACTACAGGCAATAACGAAACAACTAACGAAATTGTAAAAGATGAAGTTATTGAAGAATCAAACAGTGAGGGAGTTAATGAAACTGTTCTTGTAAATAAAGAACATAGAAATGACGGGAATAAAGAAATTACTGAAGTTAAAAAAGATACTGAGGTTAAAAAAGATACCGAGGTAAAAAAAGAGAATGAAGTAAAAAAGGATACTGAAATAAAGAAAGAAAAAAAGACAGGCACTGATACAAAAAAGAAAAAACAAAGTTACCAGACCTATACTGTAAAAGAAGGCGATAATCTAACAGAAATTGCTGATGCATATGATGTTGATGTTGCAGATATTAAAGAATGGAATGATCTTGATTCTGATAAAATACTCTCTGGCTCAAAACTTAAAATATATTCGGATAAAAAAGTTTCAATTTCCAGTAAAAAAACAAAAACATATACCGTTAAAGAAGGCGATAACCTGACCAAAATTGCAGATGCTAATGGTGTATCTGTTTCCGATATTAAGGAGTGGAACGGGCTGGAAAGTGATGTGATTCAGGAAGGGCAGGTTTTAAAATTATACTCTGCAAAAGAAACCACAAAAAAGAAACAGACTAAATCCAAAACAACATATCACACTGTAAAAAAGGGCGAAACACTCGGAAAATTAGCCGATAAGTATGACTGTTCAATTTCAGATCTTAAAAAATGGAATAAGCTTAAAGGAGATACAATTGAGATAGGTCAGAAGCTGATAGTTAAAAAGTGAATCGTGAAACTAGAATTATAAAAATTATTTAAGGGCAGGTTAAATACCTGCCCTTTGTTTTAAACCGGTTATAATGAATGTAAATAATATTGAACTGAAAACTGCTTCAGTTAATGAAGCAAAAGAAATTACAGCACTTGTAAACTCTGTTTACCGCGGCGAAAATTCCAGAAAAGGATGGACAACTGAAGCAGATTTTTTAAGCGGTATAAGGATCACAGAAGAAAAGGTGAAGGAAATTATCGAACGCAAAAATGATTTAATTATCCTTGCATTAATTAAGGGAAGCATCATTGGCTGCGTTCATCTGGAACATGCGGGTTCATATTCATATCTAGGTATGCTTTCAGTTGATGTAAATTACCAGTCTAAAGGCATCGGAAAAATCCTTATAAAAGAATGCGAGAGTATTACTAAAAATGAATGGAAGCTGGATGAAATTAGAATGAAAGTAATAGGCAGGCGAAGTGAACTTATTGAATATTATATCAGGCGCGGTTACGCTCTTACTGGAGAAAAGGAAGAGTTTGGTTCCAAAACAGAAACATTCGGTGAAACCAAAGAAAAGCTTTATTTTGAAACACTATTAAAAGCTCTCCAATAATACAGAAACCATTAAAATAAATTTTTTGAAAATTATATTATTTATTTATACAGGCAATTTTAATTAATTGAATATAAATCACAAAATCGGTATAATTGGTAACTATTCTATTAAATAATTAACAATTTAAAGCACATGAAAAAATACTTTTTCAGTATGCTTGCCTTAACAGCAGTAATTTTTTTATCTTTCACTGGCTGCAATAAGGGCGGTGGCAACGAAATCCTGATTGGTGAATTTGCATCATTAACAGGACCCAATGCAACATTTGGAATCTCTTCGACCAATGGATTAAAACTTGCAGTAGAAGAGATGAACAATAACGGCGGAATTAACGGAAAGCAGATAAAGCTGATTACTTATGATAACCAGGGTAAACCGTCTGAATCACAGACAGTAGTACAAAGACTTATCAAGAATGATAATGTGGTTGCTGTTATTGGTGAGGTTGCATCTTCCAATAGTAAAGCCGGAGCTCCTATCTGCCAGCAGAATAAGATTCCTATGGTTACCCCTGCATCAACAAATCCCGAAGTAACCGCAATTGGCGATTACATTTTCAGGGTTTGTTTTATTGACCCGTTCCAGGCAACAGTGCTTACAAAGTTTGCGATAAATTCGTTAAAGGTAAAAAGAGTAGCTGTATTAAAAGATGTAAAAAATGCATACAGTACAGGGCTTGCAGATTTCTTTGAAAAAGAATTCAAAGCTGCCGGAGGAGAAATTATTGAAGTTCAGTCATATAGCGCAGGTGACAAGGATTTTAAAGCGCAGCTAACAGCAATTAAATCAAAAAATCCGGAGGCAATTTTTATTCCCGGATATTATACAGATGTTGGCTTAATTGCTATCCAGGCCCGCGAAATAGGCATAACAGTTCCGCTTTTCGGCGGTGACGGATGGGAATCAGAAAAGCTTACCGAAGGCAAAGCCAAAGATGCACTTGAAGGATGCTATTTTTCAACGCATGTATCCACTGAAAATCCAGACCCGGCAATCCAGAACTTTATTAAAAAGTATAAAGAAAAATATAATGCAATGCCTGATGCTATGAGCTTTCTTGCTTATGATGCAGGCTTGATTTTATTTGATGCTATGAAAAGAGCAGGCTCAACCGAACCCGAAAAAGTTAAGAATGAACTTGCCAAAACAAAGGATTTTATGGGAGTAACCGGAAAGATCTCTATTAACGAACAGCGCAATGCTGTTAAACCTGCAGTTATACTTGAAATCAAAGGCGGGCAATTTAAATATAAAGAAACAGTTCAACCATAAATAGTGAATTTGTGAAATGGTGAAATAGCGATTTAGAATTTCGTTTATCCTGACTTTTTCTTAAATCTTAAAATAACAGAAAGGGATATTTAAATGGGATTTAATGATGAATTCAGAATAAGAACTAAAAATTTTGCTTTAAGAATTATCAAACTGTTTCAGTCACTTCCAAAAACTGAAGAAGCAAGAGTTATTGGTAAACAACTGCTAAGATCAGGGTGCTCCGTTGGTGCAAATTTCAGAGCTGCAACAAGAGGCAGATCGACCGCTGAATTTTATGCTAAACTTTCAATCGTTGTCGAAGAAGCTGATGAATCAGCATTTTGGCTGGAATTGCTTATGGAATCGGAAATTGTTTCTGAAAAAAAATTATTGCCGTTGTATAATGAAACAAATGAATTAATAAAAGTGATGTCTGTATCCAGGAAAACAGCAAAATCCAAAAGAAAATGATATTTCACTATTTCACTATTTCTCTATTTCACTATTTGTTATGACGGAATTTATTCAGCAGGTATTTAACGGACTTTCACTTGGAAGCATTTATGCTTTGATTGCGCTTGGCTATACTATGATTTACGGTATTCTCCGTTTTATCAACTTTGCGCACGGCGATGTGTTTATGATAGGCGCATTTTCAGGTTATTACCTGGGAATTGTATTTGCTTTTTCAACCGGCGGGGGATTTACATCACTGGCAATGGCTATTGCTATTCTGCTCGGGGCAATGCTGATTTGCAGCCTGCTTGGATTTACAATTGAAAAGCTTGTCTACAAACCGCTTCGTAAATCACCCAAGCTTACAATATTAATTACAGCAATCGGGGTATCGTTATTCCTGGAATACGGCGGACAGCTTGTTTTCGGGGCGGACCCGAAATCTTTTCCCACTCTGCTTGAAAATAAGCCGGTCGTAAATCTGGCTGGCGCTGTAATAGGCTCTAATCCGCTGGTAGTGCTTATTACTGCGGGAATATTAATGACAGTACTTAGGCTTATTGTTATGAAAACAAAGATAGGCACTGCAATGCGGGCAGTATCATACAATCCGACTGCAGCAAGCCTTATGGGAATTAACATTAATGCAGTGATAAGCTTTACTTTCATTATCGGTTCTTCGCTTGCGGGAGCAGCAGGGATTCTGTACGGATTAAATTACCCGAGTATTGATCCGCTTATGGGTATCCTTCCCGGTTTAAAAGCATTTGTTGCTGCTGTTCTGGGAGGAATAGGTAATATTCCCGGCGCAGCAATAGGCGGTATGATAATAGGACTGCTTGAAACATTTGTAACAGGCTATATCTCTCCAACGTACCGTGATGCTATTGCATTCGGTATATTGATTTTAATACTTTTGTTTAAGCCAACCGGAATACTGGGCAAGAAAGAAATAGAAAAAGTTTAATATTCATCGGATGACTTTAAGTCATCCGATGATTTTTATTTCTAAGAGCGGAAATACCCGCTCTTTTTTTATGAAATACAAATTTTAATTTATGAAAAGTAAATCTGTAAAGCAGGATGTTTTAAAACGGATAAAAAAAAATCCCGATAGTTGATACTCTTGGATTTGATTTTATTGAAATGGATAACGGCATCTGCGAAGCTGTTGTGAAACATGATAAAAAGTATGACGGAATTTATGAATCGTTTCATGGCGGACTGCTTATGACAGTGGCTGATTCAATTAGCGCATTTGCGCTGCTTACGCTTGCCGGGGCTGAAGCAAAAATTACGACAACCGATATGAATATCCGTTTTCTGGCTGCCTGCAGAACAGATGTGAGAGCAGTCGCAAGGGTTATCAAACACGGTAGAACACTTGCCCCTGTTGCAGTTGATCTTTACGATATGAACAATGTTCATGTAGCAGTTGCACAGGTAAATTATATTATTTTAAAACCATTCAACGGATGACTCTAAGTCATCCGTTGAATAACTCTTTGAATCATAGGAAGAATAAATGCTAAAATAAAACTCCAATTTTCCCGTCTTAGATAACACATTCGGTATTATTATTTATTGAAAAAATCTCAATTTATTGTATTCTTAACAATAGTTTTAAGTGTTTACACACTGGTAAACTATTATATCTATATTACCGGGCTAAATTCATTACCCCCAGGTTTAAAAACTGTTTACAGTTTCATTTTCCTGTTTTTGTTTTTATCATATATAGCGGGCAGATTCCTTGAGCGGAAATTCCTGAACAGCCTCAGCGCTTTTTTTGTGTGGGTTGGTTCATTCTGGCTGGCTGCTATGGTTTATTTTTTATTCTTTACGGTATTAATAGATCTTGCGCAGCTGGTAAATTTAATATTTAAAATATTCCCCGGAAATTTTTATTCCGAAAAAAATAATTTTCTTTTCTTTATAGCGGTTAACTCAGCCGTATTTTTAATTGTAGCAGCCGGTTTTATTAATGCTAAAAGCCCTGCTTTAAAAACTATTAAACTTGCTATTAACAAACCTGCCGGAAAATTAAAAACATTAAAAATTGCCGCTGCTTCCGATTTACACCTGGGAACAATAATTAACAGGGGCAGGCTGAAGGATATTGTTGAGAAGATCAACTTATTAAATCCGGATATAATATTATTGCCCGGTGATATTGTGGATGAAGACATCGGTCCGGTAATAAAGCAAAATGCAGGTGAATTGTTAAGAGAATTAAGCTCTAAATACGGGGTATATGCAGTAACCGGAAATCATGAATATATAGGCGGGGTTGAACCTGCCGTTAAGTATCTGCAGGAGCACGGTATTAAGGTATTAAGGGATGAAGTTTTATTAATTGAAAATTCTTTTTACATTGCAGGCAGGGAAGACCGTTCATCGCGGGGGTTTGCAGGCATAAAAAGGAAATCTTTACATGAAATTCTTTCCGGTTTAAACAGTTCGCTGCCTGTAATATTAATGGACCATCAGCCTGCAAAGCTTAACGAAGCTGAAGAAAACGGTGTTGACCTTCAGTTAAGCGGTCACACTCACCACGGGCAGCTTTGGCCGTTTAACTACATTACAAAAAAAGTTTATGAAGTAAGCAGGGGTTATAAACAAAAAGGAAATACTCATTATTATATCAGCAGCGGAGCCGGAACCTGGGGACCCCCGGTTAGAACCGGCAGCAGGCCTGAAATATTATTAATTGAAATCAGCTTTAAAGGTTAATAAAACAGTCTGAACAGCGGCCTTTCAGAAAACATTGAAAAAGGCCATGGAGTCATTAACAATATCAGAATCAGCGCAATTGTAAACCATATTGCCAGGGTTTTAAATTTTGCACTGTCTTCAGTCTTCTTTTTTGAAATTGCGGAACCGATCGTCAATAAAATTATTGCAAGGAGCATAACAACTGAATGCTCCATTCCGTAAAATCTGATCTCTTTTACTTTTACTGCTGTACTGAAATTGCTCATAAAATATTTCGTTAGCGGGCCAAAGAAATAAAGCAGTATACCCAAAACAAACTGGATATGCGCTGATATCACTGTGTATTTCCTTGCAATATCATCATTTTTGCCGTAACTGCGTTCACTGAATAAACCGGAATAAGCCCTGAATAAGGTATAAATAACTCCAATTACAACAAACCATCTGATAATTGAATGTGCAGAAAGTAAATATATATACATTTAATAGTTTAAATTTAGTTTACACTTGGATTATCCGGAAAGCTTGCAAGAATAGCAAATTTTTTGCCCATCCCTTTCAGGATATCACGCCATAGCTTATCGGGTTCATTACTGAAAATATTTTCAATACCGGTTCCTGAAACTATCCACGAGTTCAATTCAAGCTCATCATCAATTTGTCCTTCTGTCCAGCCGGAGTATCCCAGGAAAAACCTGAAATCTCCGGGGTTTACTGTGCGGCTCTTAATTAATTGTTTAAGAATATCAAAACTGCCGCCCCAGTAAAGTCCGGGGGCAATTTCTGTTGAGCCATCAATAACATTTTCTCCCCTGTAAATGAATTGCAGTGTATTTAACTGCACCGGACCGCCGTAATAAATCAGTGAATCAAATTCAGGAAAATCTTCAATTACTTCATGTATTCTGAATGCTGTAGGTTTATTCAGAACAAAACCAATCGAGCCTTCATCACTATGCTCTGTAAGTAGAATGATTGTTCTTTTAAAATTTGGATCATTTAAGAAGGGTTCCGATATAAGTATTTTTCCTTTTTCCGGTTTTACTTTTGTCATAGTCGGCTCTAATATAACTTTAAATTTCGGAATTCGAAATGGTTAACATTATGATATATTTGTAAATAATTGTAGATTGCATAAATCACAAATAATTATAAGTTTTGTACAACAATAGTGTTTTTATCTTTTTTATTGCTAAAATTATTTTAACGGAAAATAAACATAAAGGATGAATTTATTGAATGATAATTTCAGGGCAGAAAAACTTGAAAAAACGGATCTAAGTAAGTTAATTGGCTGGGCAGCAGATGAAAAAACATTAATTCAATGGTGCGGACCGGTTTTTAATTTCCCTCTAACAATAGAACAGCTTGAAAAATATTTTGAAAATACCACTGGAAATGAACCTTCAAGAATAATCTTTAAATCCTTAAATAATGAAAATGTGATGACCGGGATGTGTGAGCTTGGAGCTGTAGACAGGAAGTTTAAAACTGCCTCAATATGCAGGGTTTTTGTTGATCCGAAATTCAGGGGACAGGGAATTGCTGATAAGCTTTTATGCCATGTAATTAACTATGCATTTAATGAATTACATTTAAGAAGGCTTGAGCTGAATGTTTATTCTTATAATTCGGCAGCAATTAAAAGCTATGAACGTCTTGGTTTTATAAGGGAAGGAATGAAACGCAAAGTAACACAGTACAAAGATGAATTTTGGGACGGTTATATGTACGGTCTGCTAAAGGATGAATGGAAAGGGTGAATCAGTTTATCTTTTCCGAGTTCAGATAATCGATTAGTCTGTCAATTAATGGTATCTGTGCTGCTTTGATCTTTTTTTTTGCTTCTTGGATAGAAAAAAAGGAGACCTTATCGATTTCGGGGAATTCAACATATTCACCCGAGTTTGGCGGCCATTCTTCTTCAAAATAATTGCATTCATGAACATAATCACGCGGAAGGTCACTGGCAAATGCCCAGCAATGAACTTCTTTACCGCCTTTTTGTGTAATTGAACCAATGGGAATATATTCACCTGCCGGAAGTATACCGGTTTCTTCCCGGAATTCACGGATCGCTGTCATTATTAATTCTTCATTTTCATCAGGCTCACCTTTAGGTATGCTCCAGTTACCATCATCCTTTTTAAAAAAATATGGTCCGCCCGGGTGTGCAAGAAATACTTCAGGCTGATCGTTTACTATCCGGTACATTAATAAACCTGCGCTTATCCTTTTTTTGCCCATTATGTGTTATAATATAGATTTAACAAAGATTTTGTTACTTTATCCAGTGTAAAATATTCCTGAAACCGTTTTTTCCCGTTTACAGAAAATTTATGCCTTAGGTCACTATCAGATATTAATTTGCTTAAAGCTTCAGCCATGCTTACAGGATTCTTCGGTTCAAACAGCAGCCCGGTTTCATTTTCAACTGTAATATCCAGAACACCTGCAAATCCGCTTGAAGCTGTTGGTATTCCCATAGCCATTGCCTCTACAAGCACCCTGCCGAATGATTCATCATGGGAGGGGAATGCTAATATATCAAATACAGACATATATTTTTGAGGTTCATCCGTAAACCCGGTAAATATAACATTTTTTAAATCTTCATCTTCAGGAATTTGCCTTATCATTTTTTCATATTCTTCTTCCTCTTTTCCAGCACTTCCTACCACCAGAAAAATTAGTTCACCCGGAAATTTTTTTATTCAAAAATTTTTGCAGCTTTAAAAAAATCTTCGTGCCCTTTACCTGGTGTTATCCTGCCAGTAAAGCCAATTACCAGCTTATTTAGCGGTATTTGCAGAACGGTTTTGATCTCTTCTTTGTTATAAAATATATTGAATTTATCAGCATCGATCCCAACCGGTAATACTATAATTTTATCCTCCGGTATGGAGGTTGTATCCACCAGGCTTTTTTTAATGTATTGTGATACTGCTGCTGCTTTATTGACCCGATTATACAAAAACCTGTGAAATATATCTTTCTTTTTAATACCGCTTGCCATATGTTTTGTTAAAAACAATTTTGCATCAGAACCGGATAATTTTAAAGCCGGGGTTAGTATCCAGAGATCATGGGATAAATGGGAATGAATAATATTTGGATCTGAGGTTTTAATAAATTTTTTTATTGTGAAAATGTTCTTTAACAAATGTATATTACCGGGCAACAATGAGATCAGATTAAATTCATAATTTCCGGCCTTTTTGATAAAAGCTGTGTTATCCAACCCTGCAATTGTAACCTGCATGCCCGATTTTTTAAGCTGAATGGCTGTTTCCAATGCTGCCATTTCCAGCCCGCCCCAGGATTCTGAGCAGCATGAAATTAAAATATGTAATTTTCTGTTAATATCATGCATTTTTGCAAATTTAACTTCTAATTATTTAAAGTAAAAACCAATATAATTTTAAAGTAACTAACGTTTTACGGGTATTGAAGCTATACCGTATATGTGCTAACTTGAAAATCCTAAACTGTAAATTTTAAACGTTCATCAAAAAAGTAGGGTTAGCAGAAGAATTAAAAATGAAGTAAATTAACCGTTTAGATAAAAAATATACGTAAATATTGAAAAACACGTTGTTGGAAAGTGGGTTTTTTAAGTGAAAGAACTTAACGGAACCCCGCGTATAATGGTTGTTGAAGATGAAGGTATAATAGCCCAGGATATTAAGAACTGTCTGGAGGGCCTGGGATACATTGTACCTGATGTTGTATTTACCGGAAAAGAAGCAATTTTACGGGCAGAAGAACTGCGTCCTGATCTGGTTTTAATGGATATTGTTCTGAAAGGCGATATAGACGGAATAGAAACAGCTGCTGAGATCAGAAAAAAAATATAATATCCCGATTGTATATTTAACAGCATATGAAGATGACCGTACATTAAAACGTGCAAAGATGACAGAACCATTGGGTTATATCCTTAAACCTTTTGAGGAAAGATACCTGCGTTCAAGCATTGAGATGGCTTTGTACAAGCACCAGATGGAAACCAAGCTTAAGGAAAATGAACGATGGCTTGCAGCAGTTTTAAAAAGTGTTGGTGATGCAGTTATTGTAACAGATGAATACGGATTTGTTAAGTTTCTGAATCCCGTGGCAGAAATGCTGACCGGCTGGACGCTTCAGGAAGTAATGGGAAAAAGGATCAATGATGTAATGAGGCTGCTTGATGAAGACACCAGGGAACCCATGCAGAACCCTATAGAAAAAGTACTTGCAGAAAATATAACTATCGGAAGAAGCAATCATACAGTCCTTATTTCACGGGATGGCAGAGAAATAACAATAGATCACAGCTCTTCACCTTTAAGGGATGAAAAAGGCAGGATTACCGGCGCCGTTCTTATTATACAGGATATAACAGAAAGAAAAATTTCCGAAAATGCGCTTAGGGAAAGCGAGACAAAATTCAGGAATTTATTTGATTACGCTACAGATGCAATTTTTGTGCAGTCGCTTAACGGAAGGATTATTTCTGTAAATAACCAGGCAGCAATGCTGCTTGGATATTCCAAAGAAGAACTTGGTAAAATGAGGTTTTCCGAGCTTATCAATGAAAATATCATAGATAATACATTTATGATATACTCGTCGCTCAAAGAAAAGGGAAATTACCAGTTTGAAACCCAATACCGCCGAAAAGACAACAGCCTGGTTGATGTTGAAATTAGTATGCGGCTCATAAAGCTGCTTGAAGATGAGGTAGTTCAGCTTTTTGTAAGGGATATAACCGAAAGAAAGCAGGCGCAGGAAAAAATTGATATGCTTGCTATGGCTGTTAAAGGTATATCTGAATGTGTTAGTATAACAGACCTAGAAGGAAATATAATTTTTATTAATGATGCTTTTGAACGTGTTTATGGGTATAACAAAGATGAAATACTAGGCAAAACAGTTAAGATTATCCGCAGCAGTAATAACCCGCCCGGTATTAATGAAGAAATACTTGACCAGACTAAAAAAGGCGGCTGGCAGGGAGAATTAATTAACAGGTCAAAAAGCGGCAGGGAGTTTCCTGTTTACCTTTCAACATCAATTCTGAAAAATGAAAAAGGAGATCCGGCAGCACATATTGGTATTGCCAGCGATATAACTGAAAGGAAAAAAGCAGAAGAAGCTGTAAAACAAAGCGAAAAAAGATTTCAGGACCTTTACGACAGCGCGCCAGATATGTATTTTTCGATTACTCCAACCGGCAAAGTAAAATCTGTTAATAAGTTCGGGGCAGATTACCTTGGTTATAACGAAGGTGAGCTTATAGGACAGGAAGTTTGGAAAGTAGTTCATCCGGATGACAGAGATCTTGTTGTCGAAAGGATTTCCGAAATATTTTCACGTAAGCTTGAAAGCGCAAAGCTGGAATTCAGAAAAGTAAGAAAAGACGGCAGTATTATATGGGTAAATGAAAGTACGAGGCTTATTTCTGATATTAACGGAATTCCCAAGGAGCTTTTTATAATTTGCAGGGATATTACCTCAAATAAAGAATTCCAGATAGCACTGCTGGAAAGCGAACAAAAATACAGGAAGCTTGCACAGAATGCACCGGTTTCTGTTGCAAGATTTTCTATGACGACTAATGATTTTGAATATGCAAACGATGAATTTGCCCGGCAGATGGGATGCAGTGTAGATGAATACAGCAGGCTTTCCAGAGAAGAAAAGACTAATATTATCTACAGTGAAGACAGGAAAAAAGTTCAGGATAATTACGATGAGTGGAAAAAGAATGGTTTTAAAGGCATGCTCCATTTTGACTACAGGATACTTAACCGGAAAAATGTTCTGATATGGCTTGATACTTTTATTTATGCAGACTTTGATGATTCTGGCAGAGCTGTTATGATGAATGAGATTTGTATTGATATTACCGAACGAAAAAAAGCAGAGCTGACATTACTTGAAAGCGAGAAAAAATATAAAAATCTTGCAGAAAATGCCCCAATTGCAGTAACACGCATATCATCAAAGACATTTAAATACGAATACGTTAATGATGAGTTTACCCGCCAAACCGGGTATACTATGGAAGAATATAACACCTTAAATAAAGAAGAGCTGAACTCCCTGGCTTACCCTGAAGATAAAGACAGGGTAAAAGAATTTTTTAACACATGGCGTAAAAACGGTTATAAAGGTACTCAGCATATAGATTACAGAATTTTCAGCAGAAAACGTGAAATTGTCTGGGTAGATACTTTCCTTTTTGCAGATTTTAACGAACAGGGCGATGTAATTGCCATTAACCAGATATGTATAGATATAACTGAGCAGAAAAAAGCACAGGAAAAGATAATTGAAAACGAAAACAAGTATAAAAACCTTGCTGCAAATGCGCCTGTTGCTGTAACCAGGGTAATAATTAATACCGGGCAATATGATTTTGTTAACAGCGAGTTTATCAGGCAGTCCGGGTATTCTATGGATGAGTTTAATCACCTGAATGATTTTGATCTTGTTAATATGATCCATGAAGATGACAGGGATAAAGTATTTAATTTTTATAATAATTGGTCGAAAAATAATTATGAAGGTACCCAGAAAATTGATTACAGGATAATTAACAGATATAAAAATGTTGTTTGGCTGGATACATACTTATATGTAGAATATGATAATGCAGGTAACCCCGAAGCTATTAACCAAATTTGTATTGATGTTACTGAACGTAAAAAAGCAGAATCTGAATTAACAGAAAAAGATAAACGATTTAAAGCCCTGATTGAAAATATTACTGACCTTATCTCATTGGTAGACAGCAATGGTAATATAATTTATGTAAGTCCTTCAATCAGCAAGGTACTGGGATACGAGACGGATGAATATATCGGCAAAAACATTTTCGATTTTATTTTCAGTGATGACAGTAAGACTGCCCGTGAAATGCTGAATGATGTTCTTACTGAAGAAGGAAAAATTGTAAACAATATTCAGTTCAGGTTTATTCATAAAGAGGGTAAACCTATATGGCACGAAGCAACAGCGCATAACCTGATAAATGATCCTTCTATTGGCGCAATTGTATTTAATTACAGGGATATTACCGAAAGGAAAAAAGCTGAACAGGAAATTCTGCTTCAAAAGTCCTATTTCCAGCAGCTGTTTGAAAGCTCACCCGAAGGTATTGTTATTTTAGATAATCAGGACAGAATACTGAATGCTAACAAAGGTTTTGAAAGAATGTTCCAGTTCAGCGCAGAAGAGATAAAAGGTAAAACCTTAAATGATATTATTGTGCCTGAAAGCATGCTTGAACAGGCAACTCAGATGACTCTGTTTGTGCTTAAAGGAGAGATAATCCACAGGGAAACCGAAAGAAAACGTAAAGACGGAAGTACAGTTGATGTATCAGTACTTGCTTACCCCATAACTCTTGAAGAAAACCAGATAGGTGTTTATGGTATTTACAGTGATATTACTGAAAGAAAAGAAACCGAAAAAGCCTTAAGGAACAGTGAAGAAAGATACCGCGCTTTTGTTAAACAAAGTACTGAAGGTATTTGGAGATTCGAGTTCCTTGAACCGATTTCAATTAAGCTGCCAATTGATGAACAGGTTAAAAATGTATTTAGATACGGCTACCTTGCTGAATGCAATGATGTATTTGCAAAAATGTACGGATATAATGCAGCTAACGAAATAGCTGGCGCAAGAATTGGTGAGTTACTTATTGAGACCGAACAGAAAAATATCGATTTTATCCGGAAAAGTATTATGAGCGGCTATAAAATTGATAATATCGAATCAATCGAAAAAGATAAAACCGGAAATAAAAAGACCTTTATGAACAATATGGTTGGTATTGTTGAAAACGATGCGCTGGTCAGACTTTGGGGTTCACAAAGAGATATAACTGAATCAAAGAAAGCGCAGGAAGAGCTCAGTAAAACCCAGTTCAGGCTTGCAACACTGCTTAAAAACCTGAGAGATGTTGTGCTTTATGAAACAGGCGGCGGCAAAGAATTTATGTCAGAAAATGTATTTGAAATGCTTGGATACCCGGCAGAGAACTTCAGCGACAAGGATTTCTTTAAAACAATAACCCACCCGGGAGACTGGGTTAAGATCGAAGAAAAAACAAATGAATGGAATAACATGGGCTCCCCGGGAGTACTTAACCTTGAATTCAGGGTAAGAAAAGCAGACGGAAGGTACATCTGGGTAGAAGATCATATGATAAAAGTGCGAAATAACGGAAACTCTCATATGGCAGGCGTACTTATTAATATAACAGAGCATAAAACCACGGAAGAAAAACTGAAACAGCTTGCAGATAAGCTTTCTCAGTCAAATAAAGAGCTCGAGCAGTTTGCATATGTTGCTTCACATGACCTTCAGGAACCGTTAAGAATGGTCGCAAGCTATATTCAGCTTCTGCAAAGAAGGTACAGGGGTAATTTAAGCGCTGAAGCCGATGAATTTATCAATTATGCAGTAGATGGCGTTATGAGGATGAAAACGCTCATAAATGACCTGCTTGTATATTCCAGGGTAAATACAAAAGAAGCACCGCTTGAAGATGTTGACTGCAATAAAGTACTGGAACATAACCTGGTAAACCTGGCAGCAGCAATACAGGAAACAGGCGCAACAATAAATGCCGAAACCCTGCCAACTGTAAGGGCTAACCAGATGCAGCTTAACCAGCTGTTCCAGAACCTGATCAGCAATGCAATAAAGTTCAGAAAACCTGATGTTAAGCCCGTAGTTAATATTTCTGCAAAACATGAAGGTGATGAATGGCTGTTTACCGTTTCTGATAACGGAATTGGTATTGATAAGGAGTTCAGCGATAAAATATTCATAATTTTCCAGAGGCTGCATAATAATTCCGAATATCCCGGTACCGGTATAGGACTTGCAATATGCAAAAGAATTATTGAAAAGCTTGGCGGACATCTTTGGGTTGAGTCAGTCCAGGGTGAAGGTTCATCATTCCATTTTACAATTCCTGATAAAGAATAGCCGACCTGGTAAGCAAACCGGAAAATTATTTTTTTAAAAACAAGTTTTTTAAAAATGTTAAAAAACTGCGAACCTTGTTGTTATATATTTATTTAAGTATCTTTGAATAAGAAATTTTGAAACTATAAATTATAAATGGATTATATTCCTAAAAGTCTGCAGGTTCTGCTGGTTGAAGATAATGAAGGCGATGTGCGCCTTATAAAAGAGGCATTCAGCGAAAGCAAAATTGATAAAACATTTAACGTAGCCCGTGACGGGGAAGATGCACTGAACTTTCTCTACGGCAGGGGCAAGTATACCGAGAGGATCAAACCGGATATCGTTCTGCTTGATATAAATTTACCGAAGAAGAACGGATTTGAAGTACTTGAAAGCATTAAGAACGATCCTGAGCTTAAGAAGATTCCTGTAATAATGCTCAGCAGCTCAAGCTCAGAAGAACATGTGATAAAATCCTATGACCTTAATGCCAACTGTTATGTTACCAAACCTGTTGATTTTGATGAATACATAAGAGCAGTTAAGATAATAGAAGATTTCTGGTTCCAGATGGCAAAGCTGCCCGGATAAAAAATTGTTATTAATACAAAAGCCCGCTTCGGCTGACCGGAGCGGGCTTTTTTTTGAATCTGCTGTGTAACAATTATATTTTTAGGATAACAGATGTTTTTCAATTATATGTAAAAAGTATTAATTACCGATATAACCCAAAATTACATTTTCTCCCGGATCATTGTTAAAATCAAAATAAAATTCTTTTAAGTTTTTATAGTCATTTTTAACTTCATCAACTGATCTGGTTCTCATAACGGTTGATATATAATTATTAACAAAAGATTCCATATCAGTAAATATAAAATTATCTCCCATTCTTTTTTTAAGTGTGTTTAATGTTTCTTTGTCGTAATAAATTATCTCTACAGCAAATTTAATTCCAAGGTCTTTAATCCTGATATATGAAACGGCATATGGTTTTTGCTTCGTATCATGCCTGAATGTTTCATAAAGCCCTAATACTGCCTTTCGTTTAACCAGATATTCAAGCGGTGCATGCTTCTCATGCCCGATTCTGCCTCTTTCAGTGATTGGAAGCCGGGCAATAAATTTGTCAGTTAGTCCGTTATCTATTATTATATTTTTAAATTCTGCGTAATAACCTATATAATTCCTCGCGCCGCCAATTGCAACAGTAATGTCAAGATCTTTAAAATACGGATTCAGATTTTTACCTGTTATTATTAATGCCTCTGCAAGGTTTTTTGATTTGGGAAATTGTTCCCAGTATGAATAATAATAGAATCTTTCGTCAGTAACCCCTCCTGTTTCAGTTGAGTTTACCCTGCTTATTTTTCCATTTTCATTTTTTATAAACAGCTCATCTCTAAAGCCCTTTTCAAAATATATCATTATCAGTATTCCAGTAAAAATTATAACTGATAGTTTTTTTGAATTTTTTAAAAAGTATTTTAATGACTGTTCAATTGTGAAATATAAAAAAGGCAAAATGGGTATGATAAATCTTGCAAACATAAAATCACCCCCAACCCGTGCAGTAAACAGGAATAAATAACTTAAAGCTGCACAAAAAGCAATAATAGCGGTAAGAAGCGATATATTGCCTGTAATATTTTGTATTTTTTGTTGAAATGTACCATTTTGAAATAATAATTTTATGAATATTGGTATAACAGCAAATGAAATTAATGTAGTTTTATATGAATCCAGAAAGATCCATATATAATAAAACCCCTGCTTAAGATAACTGTCTCCGGCACTCTTTACATAATAAGTATTAGGGAATATATCGCCGTAATAATTTATCTTCCATATTACATAAGGTAGTATTAATATAATATAAGATAGATTAAAATATGAAGCTTTTTTTAAAAATTGATTAAAGGATTCTTTAAATATGATCTTATTAATAATCAGCAATGCATTTGCATAAATAATAAATATAACTGCGTCGGGTCTAGTCATGCAGGCAAGCGCCATAAGCATACCTGAAAAAACAAGTTTTTTGGTGTTATTAATTTCTGTAAAGAAATAAACATAGAAAGTTAAGGAAAGTAATAATGTATAAAAAGATGTTTCAAGACCGCTTGTAGCCCAAACAGAAAAATCATAGTTTAGCGAAAGTGCAAGTGCTGTAAAAGGCAGTAAGGGTATTTTTTTCAGTTCAATTTTTCGGGTAATAAGAAAATAGACAATAATTATCCCAATATAAGACAATATACCAAGGAATACAGAAATCGCGGAAAGATCTAACCCAAATAACCGGAAAAATGATAAAATAACAAACCAAAGGAAATGTGTATAACCCTCTACCCGTTCTCCGGCATTATACACTATTCCGCTACCCTGCAAAAAATTATCAACATATCTGAATGTAATATACATATCATCACATACCCAGGATAATTCAACTGCCCGGTACAGCCCAAAAATGATAATAATACCGGATATAATAAGAACTATTTTATTAAAGTTATCAGGAAAATCGCCAGTTATAGAATTTTTTGTTGTATTCAATTTGATAAAGAAGTTTTCCGGTACAGAAAGTTAAAAATAATATTTATTAATTGAAATAACTTAAATTAAAGTATAAAAAAACCCGCATAGCAACCATGCGGGTTAAGAATTTAGAAAATATAAAATCATTCCAGCAGTTTTTTTACTTCAGTTTCAAACTGCTCATATGTTTTACTTCCAAGGAATGTTTTAACAAGTTTTCCTTTTTTATTGTATAAGCCTGTGTACGGAATTTCTCCCTGCCATGATTTATCAACATAATTCATTATTGATTCAGGATTACTGAAATTACCGAAGTATGATGTAAAATCTACCCCCTGTTTTTTGAGGAAAGGTTTCAGCTTGGATTCAAGATCTCCTTTATCATCCAGGGAAACGAACAGCAGAACAAAGTCCTCATCAGTGTAATTTTTCTGCAGCTTTACCAGCTCAGGAAATTCCTTAACGCATGGCGGGCACCATGTTGCCCAGAAATTTACAAGAATTACTTTATCTTTGTAACTATCCAGCACCTGCTGGTATTCATCAGTTGTTGATATGGTTTTTACTTCCTGCGAAAATGAAATAACTGATGTTAAAAATAAAACTAGGAAAAAAACTGAAATTTTCATAGTTTTACTTTTCAACCCTTTTAATTCCGCATCCAAATGATTTTGTTTCTTTTACTGTAACTTCTTTTCCTGAAGAAATTTCTCCAAGCGCATTCATCAGGTCATGTGTTGTCTGCTCTGCAGCAGATTTATTATCCGAAATCCTGCCATGATACAAAATTATATTATCTTTGCTTATAACAAAAGCTTCGGGTGTTCTGCTTGCTCCATACAGATCGGCAACAACATTATTATTATCTTTTAATACAGGAAAGAAATATGAATTTTTTTCCTTATGCTGTTTAACAGCATCAGTACTTTCAGTATTATTTGAATTTATTATCCAGACAGTAAATCCTTTTTCGTTGTATTCTTTTACGTAATCATTTATCCTGTCGTTATACGGCTGCACCCAGGGACACTCAGTTGACCAGAAAATTATGACAGCCCCGCTGCCGGATGACTTTAAAGCATCTGAAAGCCGGTATGTATTCCCGTCAAAATTAGTAATAGTAAAATCCTCAGCCTTATCGCCCGGACCCTTGGTAACCGCAAAGGTATCCAGAGTTAGGGCAAAAATCGCTAAAAATAGGCTTAAAATCAGGTTTCTTGACAAATTATCCTCCTTATTTCATTTATATTATATATACAATATTGTAAAAAAATTTTAGATATTAAAGTTTCATTTTTAACGTCCCGGTGATATATTTTTTTTTATGTAAGATTATTTGAAATAATTACTTATTTTTGAAATATCACTTAAAAAGAGGATAGCAATATGAAAAAATTTACAGTATGTAATTTTATGTACTTTATTACCGGCATCCTTATAATTCTGGCCTTACAAACAAATTTATTTTCACAATCATGGGTAACACTTGGTACCGGCGCCAACGGAGATGTAAATGCGTTAACTGTTTACAATAATGAACTGATAGTTGCAGGTACGTTTACTGTTGCCGGAGGTCAACTTGTTAACCATATAGCACGATGGAACGGCACATCATGGCAGCCATTAGGACTTGGAACAAACGATGATATTTATGCTCTGGCACTTTACAGCAATTTCTTGGTAGCTGCCGGCAGATTTACAACTGCAGGTGGAGTGAGCTGCAATAAAATTGCTTTCTGGAACGGTTCTTCGTGGAACACCACGGGAGGTACAGTGAATGGTATTATTAATGCTTTAGGAATAATGGGTTCAGCATTAATAGTAGGCGGAACATTCACAAACATAAACGGTATGAATACGCTTCGTATAGCACGCTGGCAGAATGCCTGGCAGCAAATTGGTTCCGGTTTTGACGGTGATGTAAATGCACTGGCTATGTATAATTCCATGATGTATGCAGGAGGAATTTTTAATATTGCAGATTCACTTCCGGCAAAAAAAATTGCCCGCTGGGATGGCTCCCGCTGGGCTACACTTGGTGTTGGTATGGATGACGGCGGCGTTTTCAGCATGAGAGTATTCAGCAGCTCTTTGTATGTTGGAGGTACTTTTACTTCTATTGGCGGCTCACTTACCAACAGGATAGCAAGATGGAACGGAACAAGCTGGGCGCCTGTTGGAGCAGGATTCAGCGGCGGTGTTTATGCGCTGCACTCACTTGGTTCTAATATTTATGCCGGAGGTGATTTTGATTTTGCAAATTTCCAGCCTGCATCAAAAATTGCAGTTTACAACGGTTCAACATGGAATGCATTAGGATCAGGTATCGGCGGCTCATCACCCAAGGTTCATGCTATTTTCAGTTATTTGGGTGATATTATTGTTGGAGGGCATTTTACTTTGGCCGGCGGACAAAGTGTTAACAATATTGCAAACTGGAAACTTACTGTAGGTATTACACCTCTTAGCAGTGAAATTCCGGTAAACTATAAATTGCTGCAAAATTATCCTAACCCGTTTAACCCCGAAACACAGATCAGGTTCGATCTGCCTAAAACGGAATTCGTTAATTTATCTGTTTACGATTCAAAAGGAGAACTTGTAAAGATTCTTGTTAATCAAATTGTAAATGCAGGTGAATATAAAACTGAATTCAGTTCTGAAGGATTAACCAGCGGCGTATATTTTTACAGGATTATTTCAGGAAGCTATTCTGAAACAAAAAAAATGGTTCTGGTTAAATAATATATATTTTTTTTTAAAGCCCGCAATTGCGGGCTTTTTTAATGCCATACCTTAATTAGCCTTTTCGGGGTAATGTATATTTGTAAAATAGCATTAATGATTTGAATAAAATAAGTTATATTATATTATTCCCAAAAATAATATCTATCACAAATGATGAATTATAAACAAGTTTCTTCAAAAACCGGCAGTTTATTCCTGATTTTGTTTTTGTTTTCTGCCGGGATATTACTTTTTCAGGCTCAGATACCGGGACATAAATTTGATGATAATAACCCATATATTGAACAGCCTACCAGGGAATCATTTTCCCATTTCAGGCACAACCATAGTCCTATGCCCAGTATCGTTACTATAAACGATTTTGATAATTTTGATATTGGCGTTGATTATTATGAACAATATGGCTCTTCCAATCCATTGAATCCATTATGGCTGTTTTTTGGAGCAAATGCAAGCCCTCAAAATGCAAGGGGTACTACCAATGGCGGTTTAAACTGGTATCTTTCTAATCCTTCATATCAGCCTGGTACCTGCTGTGACCCTTGGGCAGCTCATACGGGAAGCGGAGTACTCATCTATGCTTCAGGTGTTAGCGGACAGTATGTTTACCGTTCCACAAATAACGGGTTAACATGGAGTGCTCCAATATTATCGGTTAACGGTGTAGACAGAAACCATGTTTCAGCTGAATATACCGGAACAGGTCCGTATGCAAATTATGTATATGCAGCCATAACTGGTTCCGGAAGCACAGGACCTTTTGCAAGAAGTACCAATGAAGGTTTAACATGGACTACTACTTTTACGCCAAGCAATGTATTGCCAGGAGTTTATATTGCTGTTGGACCAAACGGTTCAACTAATGGCGGATGTGTAATGTATGTTACAAACACAGGTTCGGATGCTTCAGGCACAAGAGTATATAACTTTTACCGTTCAACTAACGGAGGTGCAAATTTTACTTCCATGTCAAGCCAGTCAGGATGGTCAGGATATGTTGGCACTTATGCAGGCGGCAGAAATACTATAAATAACGCAAGAACTGCGCCACACCCGAAAATTGCTATGGATAACAGCAACGGTCCCTACAGGGGCAGATTATATTTTGTTAATGCTTCAAATGATCCTCCGGGATCGGGCAATAAACCTGATATATGGCTGCGTTATTCAACAGATCAGGGTGCAACATGGAGCACAAGAGTGAGAGTGAACGATAATGCCAATCCAACTTCAAGCGATCAGTGGTTTCCTGAAATTTGGTGCGAAAGAACAACCGGGAAGCTTTATATCCATTGGTATGATGACAGGGCTAATCCGTCAAATTTTACAACAGATATCTATGCTACATATACAACCGATGGAGGACAAACATTTGCCCAAAACCAGAGATTAACCAACCAGTCATTTACATTTCCAAATCCCCCTTGCTCCCCGGGCTGCTACAGGGGTGATTATACTACAATGATGGCCAATAATCCAAAAGTTGCATTCAGTGTGTGGAGCGATCACAGGAATGCAACAGCTTTAAACATGGGATCATATTTTCCGGATTTTGCAATGCGAGTGAGCCCTAATGCTTTTGGTATGAACGGAATAAGCGATAGTGTTTTTGTATCTGTTAGCATTCCGGCTGTTAAGCTGTATAATGATACTGCAATATTTACAGCAGCAGTAACTAATCCGCCTGGAGCCGGTACAATAACTCTTGACTTGCTTAATAAAACAACCAATACGCTGCAAAATATCTTAACAACTTTTCCGGATTCTCTGAGGTTAAGAATAAAAACAGCAGGCGGAGTTCCAAGCGGAAATTACACAATTAAGGTTATTGGCAATGGACCAAACGGAACCCCGGTACATGAAAGACTTATTAATATTAATATGGGATTTGTAGGTATTACAACGGGTAATAATGTAATTCCGGTTGATTATATGCTGCATCAAAATTATCCGAACCCGTTCAATCCCCTGACGCGGATAAGGTATGATATCCCGAAAACCGGATTTGTAAATCTTTCTGTCTTTGATTCAAAAGGTCAGCTTGTAAAAATTCTTGTAAATGAAATTGTAAATGCTGGTGAATTTAACAGAGAATTCAATTCCGAAGGATTGGCAAGCGGTATATATTTCTACAGGCTTGTTTCTGGAAACTATTCAGATACCAAAAAATGATTCTGATTAAATAATTTGCTTATATTCAGCAATTTATCAGCCTGTTGCTCAAACATCAACAGGCTTTTTTATTTTCGGATATAAAAAATTAAATAGAATAATTTCAAAAACATTAATATTATTGAGTATATTAACCGGTAATAATATGAAAATTATTTTATACATCCTGATATTTATCCTTTCTGCAATTAATATAAATTCACAAAACTGGATAACAACAGGCGGTAATCTGCAGAGGAACGGGCTAAGCAAAATTACCGGACCAAACAATGTAATATCTGCTTTATGGACAGTCAGCAGCCCGACATCTAGCGCTTGGGGGAATTCTATTTATTCTTACGGTGATAAATTTGTTACTTCCAGAATAATACTTTCTCCATACACTGGAAAAATTGAGCTGCGCAATATTAATACCGGCGCTCTTATATGGGAAAAAATGATAAATACTTCTTCCCGAATGTACGCAGTCGGATTTACCGAAGATGCTGTGTATGCACATGATTATATGACAGGGATTCTTTATGCACTGAATATTTCCGACGGTTCAGTAAAATGGTCAATTGCTTCAGATATGTTTCCCGGAAATACCGGTTTAATGTTTGCATGTGACGGCGACCCTATTGACAGGGGAAGAAGAATAAATAAAAATACAGGTATTGCCAGGTGGACAAATAATTATATAATTCCTGTGGGACCTGACGGCGGGTTCTGTGTTTTCGGAAATACTTATTATCACTGGACAGGTTCAATTGTCACTCCTAAAAAGCTGATTGCAATTGATATAAACACCGGGGCTACAAGATATACTTCAGCAGACCTGCCCGGTGACGGCGACCAGGAAAACGATCTTTGTATAGGACCTGATGGCACTATATATATCTGCAGGGATGGAGGTGCCTTATATGCATTCAGGGATAACGGAACAGCATTTGTTCAGCTTTGGAGCAGAACACCGGGATATGTTGTGAAAGGTGTTGGTAAAGACGGCTCTCTTTATGCGTCAAATATAAATGATCCATCAGGTTTTGCAAACAGCAATATTTACAGGCTTGATCCTGCAAACGGAAATTTGCTGGACTCAGCACAAATACGCACCCCGCTTGCATATATGTCCTGCGGAGCTGATTCCACTGTAATTGTCTGCACCGGAGAAGCCGGTAACGGCAGATATGTTGCTTTTTCACCTGACCTTCAAACAGTTAAATGGCAGCTCAATGTTCCTTACAATTATTACAGCGGTTCAAATCTTGGGCAGAACGGTATATTTATTGCAGCTGGCAGCGGAACAGAGATTAAGGCTTACAAAACTAATTATAATGTTAAACCGGTTTCTGATTTTAAAGCTAACGTAAATGTTGCTTATATGAATTTACCGGTTAACTTTTTTGATCAGTCTTCTTATGCTCCTTCAACATGGTTATGGTTGTTTCCGGGTGCAAACACAACAAGTTCAACTCAGCAAAATCCTGCCGGAATTACTTACAGCACACCGGGTGTTTATCCTGTTACTTTAATAACTTCAAATACATTTGGCAGCGATACATTAATCAGAACATGTTATATAACAATTCTTAACGAAACAGGTTTAAGCCAGACCGGAAATGAAATACCTGATAAATTCAGCTTAAGCCAGAATTACCCGAACCCGTTTAATCCGGTAACCAGGTTTAAGTTCAGCCTCCCGGAAAACGGGATCATTCATTTTAAAATTTTTGATATGAACGGAAAAGAAATTGAAACAATTGTAAATGGTGAACTAAAGGCAGGTAATTATGAATACGAATGGAATGCTTCTGAGTATTCAAGCGGAGTTTATTTCTATACTTTAACTTCAGAGAAATTTAAAGAAACAAAAAAAATGCTGCTGGTAAAATAACTTACATTATCCGCAGTCTGTAAAACCGTAATAAATAAACAATCAAATGAAAAAATCATTTCTTTTACTTTTAATACCCTTTTTTACATTTTCACAGGGCTGGTTTATACAAACTTCATTCAGCCCTGCACAGTCACTTCAAACCGTAAGGTTTTATGACCAGAATACAGGCTATACAACAGCCCCGCTGTATAACGGCTCGAATTTCAATATTCATAAAACCACAAATGCAGGTCAAAACTGGGTTTCACAGAATTCCGGTTATACTTCTATGCGTTTTATGGCAATGTTTATGAGGCATCCTGATACTGTTTTTATCAGCGGAAATGACGGTATAATTTTAAGAACTGTAAACGGTGGCAGCAACTGGGTCACAGTTTATAATGAACCTGCATTGCAGTTATGGGGGATGTATTTTGTTAACTCATTTACCGGATTTGTATCTGGTTCTACCGGCAGGATTATGAAAACAACAAACTCCGGGCTTAACTGGGTGAACGTTGCTTCACCTACTCAAACTTCATTGAATTCCATTTATTTCCTTAATGAAAATACCGGATGGATCTCAGGTTATGCAATTGCTTTAAAGACAACTAACCAGGGACAGTCATGGACCAATTTAAACGCTCCTTCTATCAGTCCGTTTGAAAATTTCAGGGAAATTTACTTTTTCAGTGAAAATACCGGCTTGTATGTTTCTGATGCAGGAAGGGTTGTTAAAACAACAAACGGGGGAACTAACTGGAATGTTATGAACTCCGGAACAACACAGTCACTGTTCGGGGTATATTTTATAAATTCAGCTACAGGCTATGCATGCGGAAATAACGGCGCTATTATTATGACAACCGATGCAGGCGATAACTGGACAGTGCAAACCTCGCCGCTTGCTGAAATTCACACAGATGTTTGGTTTACTTCTGCCAATACGGGGTATATATCAACCTGGTCAGGCAAAATTCTTAAAACAACAAACGGTGGAATTACATATATAAACCCTGTTGGCACTGAGGTGCCTTCAGAATATTCACTTGAACAGAATTATCCTAATCCGTTTAACCCGGTTACAAAATTCAAATTCAGTATCCCGGTTTCCGGAAATGTAATATTGAAAATCTATGATATATCAGGAAGGGAAGTTTCAGAAATTGTAAATAAACCGATGCTGTCCGGTACATATGAAGCTGACTGGGATGCCTCTGCATACTCAAGCGGAGTATATTTTTATAAAATATTATCAGGTGATTTTTCTGAAACTAAAAAGATGATTTTGATGAAATAGAACATTAAATCCCCATTTTTCTAAAGCCGTTTAGTATCTAAAACGGCTTTTAATTTTTATCCTTATTAATTAAGACTTTTAGACAAACGAGTCTTATATAAATAAGTAAAAAACCAAAATTTTATATAATTAAAATATATACCAGTTTTCCGTTATGTGCAAAGGGATTATAGTTAGTTAAATTCGCTATAAAGGGGGTATATATTAATGAAAATATTAACATTTATTGCAATTTTTTCAATCTTTTCCTTTAATGTTATTTCGCAAACCTGGCAGCCTGCCGGAATGGTTACAGATCCGGGGAATAAGCCCAGCATTTCGGTTTGCGGAGTTAACTCAGTCTATATTGCAGATGGCAGCTTAAATGCTCCAAAAGTGTTCAGAACAACAAATGGGGGAACAAACTGGCTTACAGTTCCGGTTGCGGGAATTAATAATGAAATATATTGTATATGGGCAATCAATGAAAATCTTGTTTTTGCCGGTGAAGGTTATGTTAACGGAAATGCCAGCCTGTTTAAAACAACTAATGCAGGTGTTAACTGGATACCGATATTAACAACGGGTTCAAACAGCGGACATTTTACGGGACTTGCTTTCACAAAACTAAATGGTAATATCTTTGGACTTGCAATAGCTGAAAGAATTTACAGAACATCAAATTCAGGGAATAACTGGGTTGAAGTTAATGCCGGTGTGGTTGGCGTTTCAAATGCACAAAACTCACTTATGATAGTGGATAACGATTTTTATGGTTTTGGAATGAACAACGGAGCTGCCAGAATAAGACTTACTACAAATAATGCTGTATCATGGGAAACGCAGCAGGTAAGTATTTCAGGAAATTATACATCGGCAATTGCATATCACTCAAACAAACTATACGGCGTTGCTGCAACCAGTACATCGCTTCCAATGATTGGGAGAACTACTGACGGCGGGGCAACATGGAGCAGTGTTGATATAGGCAGCGGAGTAACAGGCACATGTTATTTTGTTTGGATACCAGCTACCCCGGTAATCTATATATTGGGTTCTAATGGCGGTATAAAACGAAGCACTGATAACGGTATCAGCTGGGTAACCACACCTACTCCGGGTGTAACAAATTTAACACACTTTGATTTTATGCATTATGGTATGGTAATATACGGTTATGCTGTATCATCAAACGGAAATGTGATCAAGCTTGCTGATACTTTAAATATTTTAACCGGTACAGGAAGCAACAATCATATACCTGCAGAATTTGAACTTTCACAAAACTACCCGAATCCGTTTAACCCGGTTACTATTATTAATTATTCCGTTCCCAAACAAGGCAGTGTTAAATTAACTGTATTTGATATGCTTGGCAGAAAAGTATCCGAACTTGTTAATGAATTTAAAACACCGGGAAGGTATGAATTATCATTTAACGGTGAGAATTTAAGCACAGGTGTTTATTATTACAGGTTTGAAGCGGAAGGTTTTACCGAAACCAGGAAAATGATACTTGTTAAGTAAAAAAGATTGTTATAAAAAAAGCGGCTTTAAAGCCGCTTTTTTTATGCTGCGCGGTATGCGCTTAAAAATACTGTTCCTATCATCCAGATTGAAATCAGGACCCAATATGAAATGGTCATAAAAGCAGAGGATAATACTGCAGGAAGAAAGGTTTTGTGATAAACACGCTTTACAGCAATTAGCAGGTATACAGCAGGAACAATATAAAGAAATAGAATTACAAATATTTCACCGAGATCCTGAGCTATTACCCCGGCAAGAAAACTCCATAGCACAAACGTAAAAAAATGCAGAGTAAAAACAATATGTTCTGAATAATAATAATTTTTTGTGATATAAATGATTTTAAGTAATATGGAAAACAAAAACATAATAATAAAAATATAAATTGTTATATTATCATTGAATTGTTCATTAAAATTATTAATAAACAATTCAGCAGAATTACTGCTTTTGTTCTGCTGTTCAAGAATAAACTCTCTGAGGAAGTCATCTTCGCCGCCGTTTGTCACCAGTGCTTTATACTGGTCTGAGTCGCTTTTTATCATAATAAAAAAAAGTACTAAACTAGTAAACAAAAACATTTTAAGGGGTGAAATATACCCGACAATTCTCCCTGAAATATATTCATGAGTTAAAAAGCCGGGACGTGTAAAAATATATTTTACCGAGCGGAAAAAACGGGAATCCCATACAAACAGTTCTTCAAAAAAATGATGTATTAAAGAAAAAACTGAGCGGTTTAAAGCTGCTTTGCCTTCCTGTCCGCAATTTGAGCAATAGTTTCCGCTTAAATCTGAACCGCAGTTCTGGCAAATATGGCTGATTTTGTCTTTTATTTCCTGCATTTTTTTAAAAATAATGAGTTATTCCGTTTAAATACAGTTAATTAACAGGAATTAATAATTTTTAATTTATGTATTGAAAACAGCCCATTTATTTGTTATGTTTTAACAAATTTACTGTCCTTGGTATGAAAAAAACAGTTTACACCTTTCTCATTTTATCCATCACCGTACTGAATATCTATGCCCAGCAGGGCTGGTTTTGGCTTAACCCGCTGCCGCAGGGGAATTATCTTTCAGGAATAACATTTACTGAAAATAATACAGGTTATTTGATTGGCTCTAACGGAACATTATTGAAATCTACAAATAATGGAATCAGTTATTACTTAGTTGAAAGTAATTTAACTGAAAATTTTCAATCATTTTATTTTGTAAATCAAACTACAGGGTTCATAGGTACCGATAATGGAATTATCTACAAAACTTATAATGGCGGCAACAGTATAGAAGGTATTTTTCTGGGGTATGCAGATCCTGTCTATAATATAAAATTTATTAATACATATACAGGGTATGCACTGACTAGATCTGAACAAAAAAAATCACGTATATATAGAACTTTAAACACAGGAAATAACTGGGATTTGTGTTATGTCTTTCCGGATTCTGTTTGTATTTTTAATATTTCTTGTATAAATAATACAATTTATGCTTCAGGTGAAAATATCCAGAGGAAATCAAAATTCTACAAATCAACAGATAATGGTAATAACTGGTTTGTAATGAATGTCAATATTCTAGGCAGTATACAAGGATTACATTTTATAAATGAACAAACCGGATTTGCCAGCCAATTTGCATATGGCAGAAAATTTTTCAGAACAACCAGCGGCGGTGTATCATGGGATACATTATCCGATATTTCTCCGGATAATATTCAGTTTATAAACACAAATACAGGTTTTGCATATGGTCAATATTCAAATAATAATATATATAAAACAACTAATATGGGTATCAACTGGTATCCAATATATCAATTTTCAGGATATATCAGTAAAGTAAAATTTTTAGATTCACAAACGTGGATTTCAGTAAGAATGAATTCAATTTCATATACTAGTAATTCAGGTGCTAATTGGAATGAAATAAGCAGCGGTTTTAATGAATATCTGGATGATGTATTTTTTGTAAATTCTAACACAGGTTTTATTGCTGCTATTAACGGTAAAGTATATAAAACTACAAATTCAGGATATAACTGGATAGGGTATACTGTAAATAATACTATTAACTATGGAATTAACTGTTTAGATTTTTTAAACGAAAATACAGGATTTGCAGGTACAATATGGTCAACAATTGCAAAATCTACTAACGGCGGAATAAACTGGAATGTAATGTATATTGATTCATTAATGGGTGAAAGTATAATAGGTATTTCAATTCCTTCTGCTGATACGGGGTATGCAGTCGGGAAATATGATAGTTTTTTGAAGACTACTAATGGAGGAATAAACTGGCTGATAACAAGATTTCCTAATACATTATACCTTAATGATGTATATTTCATAAATAATACTACCGGATATTGCGCAGGTCGTGATGGCGGTGGCATTATTAAGAAAACTACAAACGGCGGGTTAAACTGGCAAACTTTTAATTTCGATTCAGTATTTTATTTTACTGACCTTCATTTTGTAAATTCAGAATTTGGTTTTGCTGTTGGCAACAAATTATATAATATAGGTTTTATTGTAAGAACTACCAATGGCGGAATTACCTGGGACCCATCATACTTACCCGGTACTTTTGTGGTTTCCAGTGTTTACTTCTTAAATGAAAATGTCGGCTACGCTGGCGCAGAGGGTATTTCTTACAAAACAACAAACGGGGGGAACAACTGGTTTGGAATCAGAACTAAATCACCTGATCTGCATGGAATATACTTCATTAATGAAAATACCGGGTATGCAGTGGGATCAAACGGTACAATCATCAAAACCACAAACGGCGGGGGTGATCCAATTGGGATAGAGTATGTTGGCAATACAGTTCCAAATGATTACTCGCTTTTCCAAAACTATCCAAATCCTTTTAATCCGGTTACGAAGATAAAGTTTTCTGTTCCACATAACGGATTTGACAGAGATATCAAGTTTACTATTTACGATATAACCGGCAGGGCTGTTAAAAATTATCAATACAGTAATCTGAATCCCGGGACATACAGCATCGAGTTTGACGGGACAAATTTTGCCAGCGGTGTTTATTTTTACAGGGTAGAATCAGGTAATTTCAGGCAGACAAGAAAAATGGTTTTGATAAAATAATTGTATATTTTTTTGCAATTCTTTGCAGAATTATACCCAACTTATCCCTTTTTTAATAGGGTTAAAATACCTATAATTGCGTTTACCCAAGTCTGATATATAAGGTTTTTTTCACCTTTTTTAAGGGAAAAACCCAAAAATTAAGCAATAGCTTTAGTTTTTAATTTAATTGAATTAAGTTCAAATTCTATAATTATGTCAATAAAAGTAACCAATTTAACGAAGTATTACGGCAGCTACCTGGCTGTTGATGATATCACGTTTGAAGCCAAAAAAGGCGAGATTCTGGGATTTCTTGGACCAAATGGTGCCGGTAAGTCCACAACTATGAAAATTATTACAACATACCTTCCGCCAACAGCCGGTACTGTTGAAGTTGACGGCTTTGATGTTGAAGAAAAATCACTGGATGTAAGGAAAAAGCTGGGATATTTGCCTGAGCTTAATCCATTATACTACGATATGACGCCGGTTGAATACCTGGATTTTGTTGCAAAACTTGACGGCGTACCGGCATCAGATATTAAAAAAAGGCGGGAAGAAATGATTAAAGTATGCGGACTAGAAAGTGTGCGTACAAAAGATATAGGCACTCTTTCTAAAGGATTTAAACAGCGCGTTGGTCTTGCCCAGGCTATGATAAATAATCCGGATGTGCTGATACTTGATGAACCTACCTCAGGTCTTGACCCTAACCAGATCATAGAGATAAGGAACCTGATTAAAAAATTAGGGCGCGAAAAGACCGTTATACTTTCAACACATATTCTTTCTGAAGTAACTGCAACCTGCAACAGGGTGATTATCATCAACAAAGGTAAAATTGTTGCTGATGGTACTCCTGAAGAGCTGCAGCATAAGTCAAAAGGTCAAAGCGTAGTAACGCTGGAAGTAAAGAACAACTGCGATAAATCAGCATTATCAGGCAGCCTTAAAGAGATCCGCAATGTTAATAAGGTTGAGTTTGTAAAAGATACAGGCGATTCATTTGTGTTCAATATTTATGGTGATAAAGGCGCAGATCTTAGAGAAGTTATATCAGGTAAAGTTACACAGAATAAAGCTGTGCTTCTTTCAATGCAGGCAAAACAATCATCATTAGAAGATATATTCAGGGAGTTAACAAAATAATATGAATACACAGAATATTAAAACCATATTTTCAAAAGAGCTTAAAAGCTATTTTAATTCTCCTATAGCATATATTGTAATGATAGTATTTATGGCTATTTCAGGATTTTTATTTACTATGAGCTTTTTCCAGATTAATATCGCTTCTATGCGGGAATTTTTTGGCAGCTTTTTTATACAGCTGGTACTTTTTGTTGTTTTTATCCCGGCAATTACAATGCGCAGCTTTTCGGAAGAAAAGAAACAGGGTACCTTAGAACTTTTGCTTACAAAACCGGTAACCGATCTTGAACTAATACTTGGAAAATATCTTTCCGCATTAACCCTGATAGTTATTACGTTATCTCCAACTATATTATATTTTATTATAATTAAAATGATAGGACCTATTCCATTCTGGCCTTTTCTTACCAGTCTGCTGGGATATATTTTAATGAGCGCTTTTTTTTATAGGCGTTGGCGTGTTTATTTCATCACTTACCGAAAACCAGATTATTGCATTTATAGTAAGTGTGCTTATTTGTCTGTTCTTTTTCCTTTCAGGAAAATTACTTATTGTATTCCCAGTTTCGGTAGTTTCATTTTTTGAATATTTGACAACTGATTACCACTTAAGCAATATTTCCAGGGGAGTAATAGATTCAAGGGTATTAATTTATTATTTCTCTATGATTTTCTTTACATTGTTCCTTACCAAAGTATCGCTTGAAAGCAGAAAATGGTAACTGCAGTAATTTATCCAATAATCTAAAAATTAAGTATCAAAATATAGATATGTCAGAAGAATTAGAAAATAAAGACGACTTAAAGAAGGAAGAGGAAGAAGTAATAGAAGAATCTTCCGAAGAGCTGGAACAGGATGAACGCCTTGCCAGCCGGAAAAAGAAAACCGAATCACGCAGAAGACAGGGAATAATAAGTGTCCTTCTTGTTGCAGGTATTCTTATAGTTCTAAATGTTATTGCTGTTCAGATTTTTTTCCGCTGGGATCTTACTCCGAATAAGATCTATACTCTTTCTGATGCAAGCAAGAATATTGTAAACAAGCTTGATGATAAAATGGTTATCAAGGCTTATTTTACTGATAACCTGCCGGCACCATATAATAATAACAGAAGATACCTCCAGGAACTGCTTGATGATTACCGCAGCGCTTCAGATGGCAAGATCACATATGAAATTATTAGCCCAAGCGACCAGGAAGAGCTGGAGAAAGAAGCCCAGAAATACGGAATTCAGCCTGTTCAGGTACAGACTGTAAAAAATGACAGGGCAGAAGCATTAAAAGCATATATGGGTCTTGTAATTTTGTTCGGAGGTAAACAGGAAGCAATACCATTTATCGGGAACACTGAAAATCTGGAATATGAGCTTACAGGCGTAATTAACAGGTTAACTTTACCGGAGCTTAAAAAGATAGGTGTATTAAATGGTGAAGGTTTACCCGGTGTTGATAAAATTGGAAAAGTAAACCAGTACCTTTCAAAATTCTATAATGTTACAAATGTTGATGCTTCAAAAAATAATCCAATTCCGGCAGATATAAAAACACTGATAGTATTTTCACCTAAACCACCTCAGCAAAATCAATTCTCTCAGCAGCAGGCTCCGCCTCCGGTAGTGCCGGAAAATCTGAAATTTGCCGTAGACCAGTATATTATGGGCGGCGGAAAAGTTATTTTTATGCTCAGCAGGGTAAATGTTTCATCACAGCAGCAGTTCCAGATTGCACAGGTTGTTTCAACCGGTCTGGAAGACCTGGTAGAAAATTACGGCGCAAAAGTAAATAATACAATTATTACAGATAAAGAGTGCGCATTTATTCAGGTACCTGTACAGCAGGGACCAATTCAGATGTATACACAGATTCCATTCCCATATTATCCTAAAATTGTAAATATAAACCGTGATATTCCTTCATTTGCCAACATTGGGCAGGTATTTCTTGGATTTACAAGCGATATAGATATCAATACTGCCGGAACTAAGGGAGTTAAAGGTACACCTTTATTAATAACGTCTCCCAAAACAGGTGTTGCAAATGAATTTGCAATTGTACAGGCTTCAGGTCAAATGCTGCCCGACAGCATGTTTAAAACAAAAGACCTGGTTGTAGGAGCAATTTATGAAGGAGTATTTAAAAGTTTCTATAACGGAAAACCGGTACCGGCCGATACAGCAGCAGGTTCAGCCCCTGTGCAAACATCTGTTAAACCCGAAAGTCCGGTAACAAAAATTATTGTGATGGGTAACGGCGACTTCCCGCAGGATGATTTCCGCGGACCTGATGAAAGCCTTCTGTTTTTTGCAAATATGATTGATTATATGAGCGATGATGCTGGACTTTCTCAGATAAGATCAAAGGATGCAAATCCAAAACCTCTGGATTCACTGGAGGACAGCACAAAATCAATTATTAAATACGGAATGCTTGTTGGACCTCCTCTGCTTGTATTATTATACGGTATGCTAAGATGGAGGAAGAAAAAAGCATCAAAAGACTGAATCATCAATTTTTAAAAGAAATTAAGTTAAGGATTATAGCAGTATATGAATAAAAACATTAAAATATTACTTGCGGTTTTTGCAGTGTTAATTACGGTATATTTCCTGTTTTTCAGAACAGGCGAAAAAGTATCTACAGAAAAAATTGATGCAAAACTGTTTGTTGCAGATTCATCAAAAATTGATAAGATCGAGATTGTAAAGAACTCTGAAACTATTCTTCTTGAAAAAGTGAATAACCAGTGGAAGCTTACAAAACCGGTTGAATACCCGGCAGATACTACAAATGTATACCTGCTGCTTCGGGACCTGAAGAACTTTAAGCTTGAAAGTGTTGCTTCAGAAAACCCGGTTAAATTCAGCAGTTATCTTGACTCGGTAAATAATGCAAAAGTAAGCACTTACCAGGAAGGTGTTTTGCTTGGTACTTTTATTCTTGGTAAATCTCAGGCTAACGATAATTCTTATATTAAAAAACCAGAAGAGAACAGAATACTTCTGGCATCAAACCTGACAGCTTCATTGTTTACAAGGTCTGCTAAAGATTTCAGGAATAAGTTTATTTTATCGATAATGCCTTATTCTGTAAATTCGGTTTCGTTCAAATCCACAGATTCAAACAATGTAGATTTTTCTGTAACAAAAGATACCGCAGGTAAATGGAATATTTCCGGTGATTCTGTATCTTTTTCTGTAATGGAAGGTTTTCTGAACCTTCTTGCAAATTTTAATACGGATGATTTTATAGATTCAGTAATTACAGATTTGCCTGTTCCTACATTTACTGTTACTGTAAATGCTGCAGGTCAGCCAACTGTTATTAATTTGTATAAAGAAAAATCAAGCGACCCTAATGCAGCGCCTTCATATATAACGCAGATTTCCGGTAATAAACAATTGTTCAGGTTATTTGGAGCATTAGCTTCGCAGCTAATGAAAAAAAGAACTGACTTCATTCCGCCAAAACAAAATTAAAATTTCATTTGTAATCTAAATTTTAAAATTTAAAGGGCTGTTATTAGACAGCCTTTTTTATTTATTTAATTGTTCAGGATTTAGTTTTACTAACGTTAAAAAAGCAGCAAACGCTGTTATATAACAGGCAGCCCCTGACCAATATGAAGCAGATATGCCGTATTTCATTGCTATTATTATCGAAAGTATTGTTGCCAGAACGCTCATTACTCCGTTAATTCCCCAAAGCCAAGGTGTTATGCCTGGAAAATTTATTCCCGCCAGCTTCATACCTATCGGAAATGCCATTCCAAGAAATAATCCCATTGGAAAAAGAATTATTACTGAAACCAAAATTCTGATTTCTGTTGATGAACTTTCAAACAGGTTAATAATATACGGGGTTATTAAACCAAACAAAATAAGTATTCCAATCAGCAAAATAAACCGAATTTTAACTGATCTTTTAATTAATTTTTCAGCTCCGCTGAAGTAGCTTCCAATACCTGTTGAAAGCAGCATAGTGAACAAAGCTGCTGCCAGTGAAAATGTGGGATGTCCTAAAAAAATATTCAGCCGCTGTATCTGTGATATTTCTATCAGCATAAAACCCAGGCCTATTGCCATAAAATAAATGAAGTAACCTGAAGTACCTTTTAGGCTTATCTTTTTTGATGTTATTTTTAACGGTATAACAATACATAACAGAGAAAGTACACTCATAGTACCCGCTAGTGTTAACAGGATAAATATTGCTTTGGCATTAAATGCCATATCCCACTCACGCCACAGCTGCAGGTTAGGCAGGTCGCTGAAATTCATGTAATGAAAGAAAAAAGGCTTATCATCTGTAGGTGAGGTTATATCCAGCGGAAAATTATTATTAAGCTCATTCCTTGAATTTTCACTTGTAAGCTTTACAAAAATACTGTCTGCTGCAGTTTTAGGGGATATTATTTCTTCGAATTCAAATGTGCGGTTCAGGCTGTCAACGGTTTTAATATCGTTATCAGAAAAAGGGGACTTACTTATCAGCAGTGTTCCTGTTCCACTTCTGTCTTCAAGGCGTTCCTGCTGCTGGCATTTTATCAGCATAACATGGCTGCGGATATCTTTTATACCTGATTCAAGCAAGGCATCAGCGGTAATATTCATAAGCCTGTAATGCTCAATCGGTTTTGCTCGGTAAAAACGCGTTACTGTTAAAATGCCGTTTGGCTTAAGCCTGCTTAAAAACAGCTTCCAGGTTTCTGTGGTATAAAGCGCGTTTTCTGTAAGCACAAATGCGCCGCTGGCAGCGGCTGACCAGTTATCTATAACTGAAACCTGTATAATATCAAACTTTCTTGCTGTATCCATGCGCTGAATGTAGCTTCTGGCTTCATCGCCTACAAATTCAACATTCTGGTATTTATCTAAATGACCTGTAAAATCACCGAAGTCCTTATTTATTGCGCTTATCATATCCTTATTGATCTCTATTCCAAGGATATTTTTCTGCCCAAAAGCCAGCGATGAAAGCACATCCCGCCCTGCGCCGCTGCCTATAATCATTATATCACCGCGGGGTCTTAAATACTGCGCCAGATTTGAAACATCATATTTAAGATGCGAAAGCTCTGTTGTATCTCCGTTAAAATGTGAAAGTACAGTAGTTGAATGGGCATCAATATTCAGCATAAGCTGTCGGATCTTCCGCGAACGGTCATATTTATTGCTTAAACCCCACCCGAAAGGGACTTCATATTTTGTTGAATCACCATCTATACTTACCCGCGAAAATGAATTCCATTTTTCATACAGCGGCTTTTCTGCCCATTCGCCGCGCACCCAATACAGCCTCAGCAGAGGCTCGTGCTTCTGAACAAGTACTGTATGAACTGCTGAAAACGCAAACAGTGCAATAGTATATATAATTATTGCTTTAGAAAAACCTGAACTGTGTACACTTCCTTTGATGAAGTAAAATGAAGCTGCAGCTGAAAATAATGCTGTAATGAATACACCTGTAGGTCCGCCTGAAATATTGAGCACCAGTACAACAAGAATACATCCAAGTGATGCTCCGATAAGATCTGCAGCATATAAACGGTTAACGGAAGAGGGGAATCTGGTCAGCAGAAGAGATATGCATATTCCGCTGAATACGAACGGCACCGATATTTCTGCATAAGTGAATGCTGTAATTGCCATTCCGGCAATTGACATACCGTGTATAAAAGGAATAAAAAGGTGTATTAGGAAACTAATAACTGTTGTAATGCTGAAATAAAATGCCTGTTTGGCAAGAATTTGATTGATGTTTTCCTGCGGGAATTTTTTGGGGAAAATGTAAACAATGATCGCTCCAACGGTCATACCGAACATAGCAAGAGATACTGCCATGAATGCAAAATGGTAGCCCATCGTAACACTGAATATCCTTGTTAGAAGAATTTCATACATAAGTGTTGAAAGTGCGACAAGGAAAATTCCAATGTATATATTGCGTGATAAACCGGTATGATTTTGGGCTGAATTCATTAATTTTATTTAATTTAAAGCCCAAAATAAAAGGGGATTATGTTAAATTAAATGTAAAAATTAGTATAAATACATTAGGTAAATAATGGTGCCAGGTAAATATCAAAAGACTTTCTGCCTGACACCATGATTTGAATAAATCTTATTTTACCACCACCATTTTTT
>LLZO01000125.1 GCA_001567545.1 Candidatus Tepidiaquacellales bacterium OLB5 | reverse complement strand
GGGTCGAACCTAGACTTTCCTGATCCAGAGTCAGGCGTGTTGCCAATTACACCATCGGGCAATTTTTCAGCAAGATTACAAAGATAATAATTTAACAATTTGTTGTAAAGGTTAAAAAAATCACTGTTAAATATATATCAATCTGTTTTTTTTATAATTATCAGGGTCATATCATCATATTGTTCTATCCCTGATTTAAAATTAGAAATTTCATTGAATATTTCTGATGATATTTCTGAAGCATTTTTATGTTTAAATCTAATAAACAGATCTCTTAATCTCTGTTCGCCAAACATTTCACCATTTTCAGCAGGTTGTTCTGTAATTCCATCACTATAAATTAATAATGCATCATTTTTTTCCAGTTTCTGATATCCGAAATTGTAATCTGTTGAGGGTTCTATTCCCAGAAGCAGGTCCCCGGTAGATAACTCTTCATAAAAGCCGCTGTTTTTAAGTAAAATCGGATAATTATGTCCAGCATTTGTAAATTGAATTTCAGAATTATCAGTATCCAGAAAAACACAAAATAATGTCACGAACATATTATCGCCAGATCTTGAATATAACAGTTTATTTGTCTGCTTTAAACATTCTGCAGTAGAATACGATGTTATAACCTGTGAACGTATTATTGCCTGCAGATTTGCCATTAATAATGCTGCCGGTAAACCTTTTCCGGATACATCTCCAAGGCAAAAGGCAGTTTTTGTGCTGCTTATCCGGATAAAATCAAAATAATCACCTCCGACTTTTTTAGCTGGTTTTGTAACGCCGAATATATCATATCCTTCGATTACCGGATTTTCTTTTGGCAGCCATTCAATCTGAATTTTTGAAGCCAGGTCTAGCTCATGCTGAATCTGATAAAATTTTCTTTCCTTATCATATAACCGTGAATTTTCTATAGCTATTGCTGTTTGTCCTGCAACTGTCATCAGTAAATCAAGGTCATCCTGTGAATAATTTTTGCCTGAAAGTTTTTTTCCGGTATTAATCAATCCTACCAGTTTATTATTCAATATCATTGGTACAGTTAATTCAATTCCTGCATCAGAAATATACTCAAAACCGGATTTGTCAATATCAGGGCCACCCTCTTCTTTTAAAACAGAAATAGACTGGGGTTCCATGGTTTTTTCCAGGAAAGATATTAATCCTGAATATTTTCCGTTAAAATTGCAGTATTCAGCATCAATATTCCGTGATGAATAGTGAGTACCGTTTTCAAAACTAACTACTGCAATTTTATCAACATGCATTGCTGAACTTATAGTATCAGCTACAGAATCCAGAATTTCGTCTTTCCTGTTCTTAAGCGGAAGGCTTCGTGTAAATTCTTTTATGATCTTCTGGTAATCAGATTTTTCCCTGTAAAAAAATCTGTCGACGTAATCCTGTACAAACCGTTTTAAAGGGTCAAAAATAAAGGCAATTATTATTATCGCTATTAAACTTATTGCTCCGCTGCTGTTTTCACCGGTTATTCCGCCGAGCAGAGTACCTGAAACCAATACTAAAATAACATACATTGAAGCAATTGATGCTGTAATTACACCGTAAATCAGGCTTTTTTTAATAACCAGTTCGGTATCCATAAGCCTGTATTTAAATATACTGTACGCAAATGAAAAGGGTAACAGCATAATTAAAGAATATTGAAGGAGGTTTTGCGGTTCAATAAAAATTGTAAATTGATTCGAAAGATTTATGCTCATTGTATAAAAATAAGCAGCATAGCTTATTACAGAACATATAAGAATAGGTTTTAATGTTATTCTTCTGTTTAACGGTACAATTTTATAATATCTATGGGTAAAAATAATTAGCCCCCAGAATATGAACACAAACACTATGTTCTGAAAAATTAATGCAAGCAGATTAATTTGATCTATCTGCATGAATGCAATGAATTTATTATAAACAGCAGGAAATAAAAAACCTGCGGCAGTTATCAGGGTGCCGGCTGCGAAAACGCACCACAATAAAACAATGCTGCTTTTGGTTTTGCGGTAAACCGGAAAGTAGAAAAAAAGTTCAGAATTATAACCGGTCCCAGTACCCTGCCGGCAATAAACAAAATTGTATACAAAACCTTTTCAAAAGTTGTAATATAATTCTGAATGTTCAGCTGCATTAAGCCGCAAATGAGCATTACAAACAGCGTAAAATATGCATATATACGCTGAGTTTTACCCCTGGGTTTTGATAAAACAACAATAAATCCGGTAATTAAAAAGCATAATCCAAACAGGTAGTTTACAGCATAAAATATGCTGAATACTTTTTCCATTCTGACTTTCAGCTTAAGGAATTCGCCGTTTCTTATTATTGAGTATTCTGCATAGGAACCTTTGGGCAAAGAATTTACAAGTAACATCGGATATGTTCTTGTTGTGTCATTCCTGTTTGAAGTAATATTGATACCGTTGATGCCGAACAGAATATCACCGTTCTTTAAACCGGCAACATCACTAACGCCGCCCGGTACAATATCTGTGATAACAAACGCGGTATCTGTACCCGGAATTTCGCGCCATGCACACTGGTCATTGCTTATTGCAAACCTGAACAGTACAAATTCTGCGTTAATTGTACATAATATGAATACTGCTGAAAAAAGGATGGTGAAAGTTAGCCTAGTTCTTCTGAGAGAACTTGTTTCAAAGAAGTTCCTCATGGCTCCCTCCTTGCAGGTGAGACAATTTATACAAAAATAAATATGAATTTAAGGGTAAGCAATATAA
>LLZO01000124.1 GCA_001567545.1 Candidatus Tepidiaquacellales bacterium OLB5 | reverse complement strand
GGCGCTCTAACCGGGCTGAGCCACACCCCGAAAATATCACAAAATTAAATACTTAATTTTACAGAATTTGTAAATAAAAACTATTCCAATGCAATTATGCAGATTTCAATAAATTATTAAATTCAATTTTTAAGGACAAAAATTTAACATTATTTTGAAAATTTTATCTTTCCTTTTTGTCCTTTATTTGAGATCCCAAGCGGACCGGCGCGGTTAATAACAGAATCAAGGCTTCTGCCAAGCTTTTCTGCAATTAAACGGGTCTTTATCTTCCTGTAGTTCTGCCTGATGTATTCATCATCTGCTTCAGTCCACGGCTTTGGTGTGTTCCTTAGTTTTAATCCCATTCTCCTTGCTTTCTGGAAAACTGCAATCCTTGTCATTCCAAGCTCTTTTGCTATTTGCACATAAGTTTTCTTTTTATAATTCTTTTTAAGGAACTGAACTTGTTCTATATTCCAGAATTTCCAGACCTCTGGTCTGCGAAGCCCCATTTTATATGCCTGGAAATGTGCAGCAGCGCGGGTTTTATTCAGCTTTGCTGCAACTTCATCAATCGAATAATTTTTATCCACCCATAACTTCTTTAACATATTAAGTTCGTCCGCAGACCATCTCTTTGGTTTAGGCACATAAATATCCAGCTGTCTTGCTTTATTTTCCACAGATAGCACACCTCTTTTAAGTGAGCGCGCTATAGAATCAACCGGCTTAATACCGTAATTTTTCAGCAGATAATTAACTTCAAACTGGCTCCAGCGTTTTATTGAACCGGATTTTATTCCGAGCGAATTTGCTTTTGCCACAACAGAATGCACCGGGTGACCTGTTTTTTTAGATACATACTTAGATCCTTTTTCAGAATATCTCTTTTTTAGGATATTTAACTCATTTTTTGTCCACAATTTTTTCATTTTTGAAGTAAAATTGAAATATAAGGTCCAGGTTTACATTAATACAAATTTACAAATATTTATTAAAATATAACTTCCAATAATAAAGTCCGAATAATTCTGAAACAGTTTATTCGTTAATGTTAATTTATTTCCTGTTATCAATAACTGAATTTTTATAGTATTTTTGTAGTACAGAAAAATTAATATGAGCACACATACAGTCAGCCACGGTTCGTTGGAGCAATCGGAGCATGAAAGATGGCCTGTCTCCAAATGGACAAAATTCATATCCGTTTCTCTGTTTACAGAAGCAGTAATATTGTTCCTGCTTTCTTTTTTACTTTTCTTTATAAAAAGAACAACAGGCAATGATCCTCATATGGTATCGGGAGCATTCGACGGCACTACACAGCTTACTTATTTTATTTCAGTAAATTTGGTTGCAGCATTGCTTGCAGTCCAGGGATATTACCTGTACTTTTTTAATAATGAAGAGGAACTGAGAGATGACCATTTAAGGAAATATTTTAAAACTGCGGGAATTGCAGTTATCCCGGTATTTGTAATAGTTATTTCTGTTTTCCTGAGATTAATATTATAATCAGCAGATCCTGGGTAACTGTTCACCGCTCAGCATATCTAAAATACGCATAGTGCCTATGCGGCTTTTTAGTTTAACAATTGCTTCATTGTTTGAACTGATACTGCCGATAATTGAAGCTTCACTGTTATGTTTTGTTAAAATATTCAGGCAGATTTCTGCCTGCTCAGCGGGAACAATTGTAATAAATTTGCCTTCATTAGCTACATACATGGGATCAAACCCCAGTATTTCACATGCGCCCCGGACATCTTCATGCACCGGCACTTTTAATTCATTAATCAATATTTCACAATTTGCTGATTCTGCAAGCTCATTTAAAGTGCTTGAAAGTCCCCCGCGCGTCAGGTCACGCAGGCAGTGAACTTCAATACCTGCATTAATTATATCATTTATTATAAAGTTCAGAGGTGCGCAGTCGCTGGTAATTTTATGGTCAAACTCAAGTCCCTCGCGTTCAGCCATAATGGCAATTCCGTGCCTGCCAATATCACCGTTAAGTAAAATTACATCACCCGGCTTTATACTTTTTGGAGAGATATTTAAATCATGCTGTATTAAACCTATGCCGGAAGTATTGATAAAAATCCCGTCCCCTTTTCCATTATCAACAACCTTGGTATCACCGGTTGCAATTTTAACACCGGCAGCTTCAGCTGCTGAAGCTATACTTTGAACAACCCTCCACAGCATTTCCATTTCAAAGCCTTCTTCGATAATTAGTCCAAGGCTTATGTATTGCGGAACAGCACCGCTCATAGCAATATCGTTCACAGTTCCGTTTACTGCAAGCGAGCCAATATCCCCGCCAGGGAAAAATAAAGGTTTTACAACATATGAATCGGTAGTAAATGCAATCTTATTTGTAGCCAGATTTATTTGTGCTGAATCATGCCCCTGCATCAGGATATCATTGCTGAAAGCAGAGCTGAACATTTTTTCGATCAGGTTATGCATAAGCCTCCCGCCGCCGCCGTGCGCCAGCAGCACGCGGGGATATTCATTTATCGGTATCGGACACTGTAAATTAAATTCTTTCATTATATTCTTTATTCCCGCCAGGGCGGAAAATTCAATTTTTTTTTAGTACTATTGATGAGACCCTTCGCAGCGCTCAGGGTTTAATCCTGTACCTGTAATAAGCAGCGCAGGCACCTTCGCTTGATACCATTGTAGCGCCAAGCGGGTGCTCAGGTGTGCATAATTTACCGAATGCTTGGCATTCATTCGGTTTTTTTAATCCCTGCAGGATTATACCGCTGATACATTCTTTCGGTTCATCCACAACAAGCTCTGCAAGCCCGAATTTTAATGAAGCATCAAATTCCCTGAAATTATCCTGCAGCACCAGCCCGCTGTCGGGAATTTCGCCAATCCCCCGCCACTTTCTGGTGCCAACTTTAAAAACCCTGCTTACTAAGTTCTGCGCGGGCAGGTTTCCTTCTTTATCTACTACCCGGGCATACTGGTTTTCCACTTCATGTCTGCCTTCTTCAAGCTGTTTAACTGTCATATAGATCCCCTGCAGTATATCCAGGGGTTCAAATCCGGTTACAACAATCGGGACTTTGTATTTTTCGGCTATCGGGAAATATTCATTATAACCCATAACAGCGCAAACGTGGCCGGCGGCAAGGAATCCCTGAACCATACAATTTTCACTGGAAAGGATTGCTTCCATAGCAGGCGGAACCAGTACGTGTGAAACGAGAATTGAAAAATTTTTAATTCCCAGCTCTTTTGCCTGGTAAACAGCCATAGCATTTGCAGGCGCTGTGGTTTCAAACCCTACTGCAAAAAACACCACTTCATTATGCGGATTTTCCTTTGCAATCTTAACTGCATCAAGCGGAGAATACATCATTCTTACATCGCCGCCTTCGGATTTAACCTGAAGCAGGTCCTTTTTTGAACCGGGAACGCGGAGCATATCACCAAATGAACAGAATATAACATTCGGGTTTGATGCTATTTCAATCGATTTATCGATCAGCTCCAGTGACGTAACGCATACCGGACAGCCGGGTCCGTGAATTAACCTGATACTTTCGGGAAGAAGCTCATCAAGCCCGAATTTTACAATAGCATGGGTCTGACCGCCGCAAACCTCCATTATATTCCAGCTTTTAGTAGTAATGCTGCGGATAAGCTCTGAATATCTTTTTGCAGCATCAGGATCCCTGTATTCATCCAGAAACTTCATAGCACTACTGCTCTTTTTCCTCTCCGGTTAATTCATCAAGGCCGTCAATTTCCTTAAGGTATTCAAATACTTTCATTGCTTCGGATTCATCCACTGTATTGAGTGCGAAACCAACGTGTACAATAACATAATCACCCACTTTTGCTTCAGGTGTATAAGCAAGGTTCACATCTTTTACAATTCCCCCGAAACTGACCTTACCGAATCTCATCAGTTCGTTATCTGAATCCTGAATGCTTAAAATTTTTCCGGGTACTGCCAGACACATATTTTTTGATTTAAAATTTTAAATAAGAAGCATATTTGATCTGCCCTAAAGATATACCTCCATCGCCGGCAGGCACACGCTGCTGCGTGTAAGGCTTAAATCCTGTTTCCTGCAGCCGTTTAACCGCCCTGTTCAGCAAGTAATAATTCATAAAACAACCGCCTGTCAGCAGAACTTTTTCAAACCTGAGTCTTTCAGCCATTTGAACTATCAATTCAGCCAGTGTATTATGGAATTTAGCTGATATTAATCCGGCCGGTACGCCTGCTTTCAGATCATTTACAATATCTCTTATAATATTATGCCAGTTAAAAACCAGGCTGCCCTTAAATTCATCAATAGAAAATGCAAAATAATCATTTGTATTGAAATCATCAGCGGTAAATTCCAATTCCATTGCAGCCTGCGCTTCGAAGCTTGCGTGCTGCTTAATTCCTGTTATTGCAGAAATTCCGTCAAAAAGCCTGCCGCAGCTTGATGTCACAGGAGAATTTATATTTTTTTCCAGCATCTGCTGAATTATCTTCATTTCAGGCTGACCTGCAGGCTGCAGAAAATCCAGCTTATCTGCTTCTTTTCCAAAGACTTCATATAACAATGAGTAACCGATTTTCCACACATCTTGTATAGCGCTTTCACCGCCGGGCAGGCGGAAAGTTTTAAAATATCCGGCACGTTTAAACTCATTGCCATTTGGAACTATAAACTCACCGCCCCAAATTGTTCCGTCTGTTCCGTAACCTGTGCCGTCCCAACTTACACCAAGTACATTTTCATCAAGCCGGTTTTCTGCCATACAGGAAAGAACATGTGCATAATGATGCTGAACTTTATATTTGGGAATATTTAATGAGTCTGAAAATTTGGCAGAAATATAGTCCGGATGCATATCGCAGACAGCTATATCAGGCTTAAGCTCATAAAATGTTTTAATATCATTAATAACATTTTTGTATGCATTAATCGATTCCGTATTTTCTAGGTCTCCAATGTGCTGGGATACAAAAACATTGCTGCCTTTGTTTAAAGCTATAGTATTTTTCAGATGAGCTCCTGCAGCAAGTATCGTATTATTTTCAATATTTTCCAGAACCAAAGGCAGCGGTGCATATCCCCTTGCGCGGCGTATCATTACTTCATTTCCTGCAGATATTCGTAAAATTGAATCATCCACATGCCTTAAGATTTTCCTGTTATGAACCAGGAAATAGTCTGCAATATCCCCTAATTTGATATATGCCTGTTCTTCGTTTATGCATATAGGCTCCTCGGAAATATTTCCGCTTGTTGCTACAACAGGAATTCCAAGCTCTTTCATTAAAATATGATGAAGCGGAGAATACGGAAGCATAATTCCCAGGTATGGATTCCCGAATATGCATTCATCTGAAATTCCTGAAGCTATCCCTTTTTTTCTTTTCAGCAGAACTATCGGTGCTTCAACGGAAAGCAGCAGCCCTTTTTCAGCTTCATTAACATCGGCTTCAATTAATATGCTTTCTAAGTCATGAAACATCAAAGCAAATGGTTTTTCGCTTCTTCTTTTCCTTTTTCTTAATTCTTTAACAGCTGCGTCGTTTGATGCATCACAAAGCAGCTGGTAACCCCCGATGCCTTTTAATGCAAGAATTTTACCTTCTTTAATAACCTTAACTGCATTTAAAACCGCATCATGTTTTTCAAAAAGTATATTTCCTGTTTCATCAGTTAAACTTACCTGCGGTCCGCAGACCGGGCATGCAGTTGGTTCAGCATGAAACCTGCGGTCTAGCGGGTTGGTATATTCAGCCCTGCATTCATCACACATTTCAAACTCTCCCATTGTTGTATTGGCCCTGTCATAAGGCAGGTCATCAATAATGGAAAATCTTGGTCCGCAGTTTGTGCAGTTGGTAAAAGGATACAAATACCTTCTGTTTGCCGGATCGAATATTTCGCCGAGGCAATCTTTACATGTGGATATATCGGGAAGTACAAGCGCAGTTTTGCTGCCTTCTTCAAGGCTGTTGCGGATCTCAAAGTTAGAAAATCCTTCGGTGTCCAGCCAGGTATTTTCAAAGCTTTGAATGTAAGAATTTTTCGGTTTATCTGATTTGATCCTGCTGATAAATATATCCAGCAATTCACGTTCAGCTTCTGCTTCAATAAATACACCCTGGGATGAGTTGATTATCCAGCCTTTGATATTCAGCTGTGTTGCAAGCCTGTAAATAAACGGTCTGAATCCGACTCCCTGAACTACACCTCTTATAACTATCTTAACTTTTTGTAACACTATATTTCGCTGCCCTGCAAATTAAAAATTACTTAAATACTTTTTTCAATGAAATCACAAAGTTCATTGATACCGGCGCCTGAGGTGCAGGAAGTTTCTAAAATTACCAGGTCCGGATTAACCTTTAATGCATTTTCCTTCAATCCGGCAATATTACAGTTAACATATGGCAGCAGGTCAACTTTATTTATCACCAGCACTTTTGAGTTCATAAACATCTTTGGATACTTAAGAGGCTTATCGTCGCCTTCTGTAACGCTGATAACCACCATTTTCATATCTTCGCCAAGGTCATACCCTGCCGGGCAGACAAGATTACCTACGTTTTCAATTATCAGCAGGTCGGTTTTAACAAGGTCAAGAGCAGAAAGAGAATCTTTTACAAGATTAGCTTCAAGGTGGCATCCCCCGTTTGTTATTATCTGCACAACAGGCACGTTATACGCGCCGACGCGCTGCGCATCGAGATCTGTCTGTACGTCGCCCTCGATTACAGAAATATTGAGCCTTCCGCCAAAATGCTGAATGATCCTTTCCACAAGACTGGTTTTGCCGGAGCCCGGTGAGCTGACCATATTAACTGTAAACACTCCGCTATCCGTGAACAGTTTTCTGTTCTCTGATGCAATTGCATCATTTTTTGCCAGAACTTTTCGTTCTATTTTAATAATTTCCATATATCATATTAAACTTAATTTTCTAAAATTTTTAATTCCTTTATTTTCAGTTCATCACCTGAAAGCACAACAGTATTACTGCTGCCGCAGTTACCGCACAGCATCATGGGGAATTCCGGTTCAGTTTCATTGCTGCATAAATTGCATTTAAGCCTGAACGGTATTTCAATAATTTCCAGCTCAGCTTCGTTAAGTTCAGTGTCAGTGGTTATTGCTTCAAAAGAAAAATTAAGTGAATCAGATACAACACCGGAATATGTTCCTATTTCCAGCACAATTTTTCTTACTTTAGGAAGCTCTTCGGCGGGTAAACTCTGTTTTACAGTATCAATAATATCCTTAGCAAGTGAAAGTTCATGCATAGTTCATCTGAATTTGTTAATGCTTTTCTACATTACAAATATAGCAATAATGCATTCAGATAAACTATGATTTATCTTAGGAAATTAAGGTAAAAAATTAACTTTAACCTAATATTTTTTACTAAGTTAAACAGCAGTATGAGTTTCATACTCGTGAAGCCATTCATTTATCTGTGCAGATACTTTCTGTGCAAATAAATGGAGATTATATCTTATTTTAAAAGAGAGACCCTGTCTTATAATGAATGGGTCTTCAATTTCGATTACAAATATTTTTATTTCATCCGGAAATTTTATTCCAAGTTTTTCGGCAAGGTTAATAACTTCCGGCAGCCCTGCATAATGAGGTGATTCTGAAAGCCTTCCGGAGAGCTCACTTAGTGTGAGCTCTCTGAAATTTCCCGGTTCAGTTGCTGCAAGAATTGTATCAAGAATCAATACTTTTTCATATCCTTCAAGAATATCCAGCAGCATAAAACCTGCAGATGAGACTTTGAATATATCGATCTCACCTGCGAATTCTTTTTCCAGAAGGTCAGCAGCTTCAAGCGCTGCGCCGTCATCACCCATAATATCATTGCCAAGGGCAAGAACCAATATTTTATTTTTACGGGTTTCCATATTTAAACCTGTCAGTTAGTAATTTGTTTAAGCAGGTTCCTGTTATTATCGTATAAATTAATCACAACCGGCACAGTACCGGGCAATGAATGTGTTGCGCATCCGTTACACGGGTCATATGCCCTGAAAGCCATTTCTATCATATTTAGCAGGCCGTCATCAGCTTTTCCGCCATGGATAAGATCTTTCGCAGCTTTATCAATGCTCATTGCAATTCTTGCTGAATTGTTCTGTGTAGCTACAATAAGATTTACCATCGTCAGGATCCCTCTTTCATCAGTTTTAAAGTGATGGAAAAGTGTTCCCCTTGGCGCTTCAACTGCGCCTATACCTTCAACAGGCTTTGCTGTTGGCAGTGTACGTATGTTCTCACCGGTTATTTCGGGATCGTTAACAAGCTCAACAATCCTTTCTGCAGCCTGGAGAATTTCAACTACCCTTGCCCAGTGGTTTGCCAGCGTATGATGAACAGGCTTTCCGCCAAGTGTCTTAAAGTATTCTTCATAAGCCTTCTGTGCTTCTGGGGTAGCCATTCCGTCACATGCATTAAGCCTTGCTAGCGGTGCAACTGCATATACGCTTGTGCCTTCTCCGTCAATATAACCTTTCCATCCAAGCTTTTTAAGATAATTGAACTTTACATAGCTCCACGGTTCAACGCGCTCTGCAATATGCTCAAGGTAATCCTTTACTTCGAATTTTACGAATTCTTTGCCGTTCGGGTCAACAACCCTCAGCTTTCCGTCATAAAAATTCACCCTGTTATTTTCATCAACCATGCCCATATAATAAGTTTTATGGGTATAAGCATCAGAAGTTATCAGCTTAACATAGTCATCATTTTTCAGTACAATATCTTTGAATACCTGCAGTGTGAATTTTGCGAAATCAAGCGCTTCATTCGCAGTTTCTTTGAATTTAGCCAGTTCTGAAGGAGCAATTCCCTTGGATACACCTCCCGGCAAGCCAAATACGGGGTGAATTACTTTTCCGCCGAGATAATTAATAATATCGCGGACTTTCCTTCTCATTTCAATTACGCGTTTGCCGGTTTCAAGCCCTACCTTTTCAATAACACCGAGAATATTCCTTTTGCTTTTATCTGCAGTAGGTCCAACAATAAAATCAGGACCGCCCAGAATATAAACATGCAATGCATGGTCTTCCAGCATAAAAGCATTATAAATAAGCTCGCGCAGTTTGCGCGCAGTTGGGGGAGGTTCTATACTGTACAGGCTGTCAAGCGCTTTTGTTGCAGCCATATGATGAGCAGTAGGACAAACCCCGCAAATGCGGCTTGTTATCTGGGGCATCTCTTCAGCAGGTCTGCCTAAACAGAAAGTTTCAAATCCGCGTATTTCAGGTATCTGGTAATATGCGTGCTCTACCTCTCCTTTTTCATCAAGCAGGATATCAATTTTCCCGTGGCCTTCTAGCCTGGTGATGGGATCGATCGTAAACCTGCGTGTTTTCATATATGAATTATCAGCCTTGCTGAGCCCTTCATTCCATTTTTCCTTGATTACTGTTTCCATTACATATCCTCCGTGATTTTTTTTCTGAGAAGAGATGAAGCAAGCCCGTAGCGGTAGAATGTTCCGACCGGGTCAGGGATATCTTCAAGCACTGCATCAATACCATCTTCATCTTTTGGATCGATATTTGAGCACAAAGATGAAAGCATTTTTGCGCCCTGGTCTCTTACCCTTGAAGTAGGTCCAAAGCAACCGCTGCATGGCATATTTGCACTTATACACAATGCCTCACAGCCAGCCCGTGTTGCCGGTCCCATACAAACAACACCCTGCGAAAGCAGGCATTTTGTACTATCCAGCAGCACAGCATGCGGCCTGTAGAAATGTTTGAATGACAGGTCTGAAGGTTTTGTATCTTTGCGGGCGCACTGATCGCACAGCGCTTCATCCGGTGAAAGCACAGTTCCTTTTGGAGGAAGCTTTCCGGAAAGCAGCGTTAACACAGCATCTTTAAGCAGCTTAGGTGTAGGGGGGCATCCCGGAAGATAATAATCAACCTCAATTACCTGGTCTAAAGTGCGGACAAGATTCCGGATCTCAGGAAGTGTAACATTAAAAGAATTATGTTTAACACTTGTCATAGGTCTTGTTTTATCAGGATTAACCACTGAAGGAGATTCCTGGTACATAAATTCCATTATCTGAGTTCGTGAAAATTCATTTGCCAGCGAAGGTATCCCGCCCATATGAGCGCAGGAACCGTAAGCAATGACAATTTTACTTTTTCTGCGGATAAGTTCAGCCATTTCTTCCTGTTCAGAAGTCCTTATAGCGCCGTTAACCATTGTTGCCAGAATTGAGCCGTCTTCCATAGCTTCAACATCAGCGCGTTTAAAATCCATTGCAACGGGCCAGAAAACAATATCAACTGCATCGGCAACCATTACAATATCTTCAGCAAGATCAACTACCGATTCTTCACAGCCGCCGCAGGAAGCACACCAATAAAATCCAATTTTAGGTTTTTCAGGCATGAGCCATCTCCTCCTCTCTTATTTCTTCACCCGGAAAATGTTTTAATTCTTCATTAATGTTCTTTAAATGCTGCGGAATTGCCAGCGGACCCAGGGCTTTAACCTGTTCAACCATTTCATTTATAACCAGCTTTACCTTTTCGCCTTCTGAAGCGGAAATCCATTCAAGTCTTAATCTTTCATCAGCAATACCAAGATCTTTAAGCATTCTTTTAAGCAGGCGGAAACGCCTTAACATTTTGTAATTGCCTTCTGCATAATGGCAGTCACCCGGGTGGCAGCCGCCAATAAGCACACCATCTGCACCGCTGGCAAAAGCCTGCAAAATAAACTGCGGGTCTACCCTGCCTGAGCACATTATACGGATAACCCGTACATTGGGGGCATATTTAAGACGTGACACCCCGGCAAGATCGGCAGCAGTATAAGTGCACCAGTTGCAGAAAAAGGCAACTATTTTAGGTTCATAATTACTTTTAATATTTTTTTCAGGCATGTTCAGCCTCCGTTTCTTCTAATTCTATTCCTGCAAATTTCAGCAGACCGTCAATTTCACTGAATATTTCTTCATCATCAAAAAGATTCTGTGTTATGGAGCCTGACGGGCATGCAGCAACGCACGTTCCGCAGCCTTTGCAGAGCGCTTCGTTAATATAAGCTTTTTTGGTTCCTTCATTATATGATATTGCTGTATACGGACAAATAGGGATACACGACTTGCATCCTGAACAGTTGTCTTCGGTGATGAAGGCAGTGTTAGGTTCAAGCTCAATGCTTCCTGCGCTTATAAGCGAAAGCACTTCAGCCGCAGCAGCACCTGCCTGCGCAACGGAGTCAGGTATATCCTTGGGGCCCTGGCAAGCGCCGGCTATAAATATTCCGTCTGTAAACGTATTTACCGGTGCAAGCTTAGGATGTCTTTCAAGGAACCAGCCTTCGTTTGAACAGGAAATATTGAACAAACGTCTCATATCACCTGCATCTTCGCGCGGTTCAAGTCCAACAGCCAGAACAACCATATCAACAGGAATCCTGCGCACCATTCCAACCATCGTATCTTCAACCCTTATTGTAAGCTTGTTCTCTTCTTCGGGAACCAATGCCCAGTCAGATACTTCAGCTACACGGCCGCGTACAAAATGCACGCCTTCGGTCATAAGCTTATCGTAGAATTCCTCATAACCTTTGCCCGGCGTACGCATATCAATATAGAAATTGTAAACCTCGGCATCTGTATGTTCTTTAATAAGGTGTGCAAGCTTTAATGAATACATGCAGCAGACCTTTGAACACCATTTATGGGCTTTCTGGTCACGCGAGCCAACACAATGAATAATTCCAACCGATTTCGGTTTAATGCCATCCCTTGTTACAATTTCTCCTGAAGTAGGACCGGATGCATTAACAAGTCTTTCAATTTCAAGTGATGTATAAACATTGGGATATTTACCGTAACCGTACTGCGGAGAAAGCTCTGCATTATAGGTTTTAAATCCGGTTGAAAGAATTACAGTACCAACATTAATATCTTTATATTCCGGTACCTGTTTCAGGTCAATTGCTTTCCTGTCGCAGGATTCAATACAGGTTTTTTTGCAGCGGTGGCTTTTAAAATCGATACATGTTTCAGGATCGAAAAGCACCACCTGCGGTGTTGCCTGCGGGAACGGGATATAAATTGGTTTACGTTTGCTTAATTTCTGGTTAAATTCATCCGGATATTTTGCCTCTTTATATATACATGCATCAATACATTCCATACATCCAACGCAAAGCTCTTCTATAACATATCGCGGTTTGCGTTTCACCTGCACTTTATAGTTTCCAACGAATCCTTCAACCTTTTCAACTTCGGAATAAGTCCACAGCGTAATATTAGGATGCGCTTTCACCGATGACATTTTAGGAGTTAAAATACATGCAGCGCAGTCTAAGGTAGGAAATGTTTTATCAAACATTGCCATATGCCCGCCTATGGTGGGTTCGCGTTCAACCAGGTAAACATGTTTGCCTGCATTGGCTATAGTAAGCGCTGCAGTGATACCTGCTATTCCGCCGCCAACAATCAGCACATCTGGATTAATTGGCACCGATTTCTTTTCAAGGGGTTTATGGAAAAATACCCTTTGAATGGCTGCTCGGGTCAGGTCTTTTGCTTTCTTAGTAGCTGATTCGCGGTTATCGTGTACCCATGAAACATTTTCACGGATATTAACCATATGGAAAAAGTACGGGTTTAAGCCTGCCTTTTCTGCTGCTTTGCGGAAAGTGTGTTCATGCAGCAGCGGCGAACAGGAAGCAACAACTATCCTGTTTAGTCCAAGCTCTTTAATATCTTTCTGTATCAGCTCCTGACCGGGATCTGAACACATATATTTATAATCACGCGAAATTGTTACACCCGGCAAGCCGGCTGCAAATTTCTGAACATCTTCAACATCCACCTGTGATGCAATATTATGTCCGCAATGGCAGACATAGAATCCGATCTTTGGTGTGCCTGCGGATTTATGGGTACCGTTACCGTTCATTTTAATATTATTTTCAGACATAAACGCGGTTTCCTCCTTCCAATATTTTATAAAGGTTTTCCGGTTCAGTAAATAACCTGTTCATTCCAAGCTTTTTGGGTTCGATACCAAGAGCTATGCCAAGAAGCTGGGTAAAATACAGTACATCTATTTTGAGGTCAGATTTGAATTTGCTGTTCATATCTGTCTGGTAGCACTCCAGGTTAAACTGGCAAAGCGGGCATGCAGTAGCAACAGCATCTGCCCTGCGTTTTTTAGCTTCGTGAACAATAACATAGCTTAACGGCAGAGCAACATCCTGAACTGTACCTGTTAAGCTGGCGCCGCAGCACCTAGTTTTCATAGACCAGTCAACAACTTCAGCGCCGGCGGCTTTCATAAGCCTGTCCATGGTTTCCGGGTTTCGCTGGTCATCAAAAACCGAATATGGCCTTACAGTCTGGCAGCCGTAGTAACTTGCTACCCTTATACCTTTTAACGGTTTGGTTATGCGCTTTATGATTTCCGCTTCGCCGTAGTCATTTACAAGCACATCAAGCGGGTGGCGGACTTTTGCCCTGCCAGTATAATTCAGTCCTGATTCTTTTAAAGCGGCAACAACAGCAGCTTTATCTTCAGGATTTTCTTCCAGGAATTTCTGGGTTTTAAGAAGAACCATAAAACATGCAGCGCAGGGGGCAATGATGTTAACTTCAGGTTCATTCTTCATCTGTTCTTCAGCAAGCGCAAGATTTCTTGCAGCCAGTACATAAGCCTTCCGGTCATCTACTGCCATATATGCAGTTGCACCGCAGCAGTTCCAGTCATCCAGTTCTTTATAGTCAATATTAAGCACATCCATAACAGAAAGCAAAGATTCTTCATAAACCCTGCCTGTGCTTTTTAAAGAACAACCGGGATAATAAATATACTTCATACAGCAGCCTCCTTAACATCTGCAGGTTTGCCTGCTGATAATATTTTCTTTTTGCTTTCAACGCTGTTAAGCAGTTTCTTAAGAGCTTTTTTATCTCTTATTTTTTCAGTTTTCATGGAAATCCTGCCGCGTGTAAACAGCTTTATTCCCAGCATCATATTCTTTAACAGCATAAACGGGTTGGTTTTTAAATACATCTTCATAAGCAGCGGACCTTCACTGTTCCTGCCGTTATTAAGCACCTGTTTAAAGAAATTATTTGCAAGAATTGAAGCAGGGGCATTTTTGGGATAATAATTTCCTGAAATTGCTTCGCGTTTTAAAGCATACATTACATCAGTAATTTTTATTCCTTTGGGGCACTCAACAGTGCAGGCATAACATGAAGCGCAAAGCCATACTGTTGATGATTTTAAAACCTCTTCTTTGAATCCTTCCCTTACCATCTGGATTATCTTCCGGGGAGTATAATCCATGTAATGACTTACGGGACATGCTGCAGAGCACGTTCCGCACTGAATACAGCCGAATAACTGTTCACCATGTGCTGATTCTGCGATCCTGTTACTGAAGGTTTTATCAAGTTCGCTTTCATACTTTATTTTTCTGCGTGTATCTAATCTATCTTTAGCTGTAACATCCAGGGCAAAGGATTCAGCATATATGGATCTTTCCATAAAGCAGTATTCTCCTTTGATATTATAATGTTCTAGATAATTTTTTTAACTAAATTAACGATATTATTAACTGCAATTTCAACCTCTTCAGAAATGTGTGTACCGGGACCGAAAGAGCTGGCTTCTATGCCATAAACAATGAGCTCTTTCGGTAAATTGCCGAGTGAGGCTGAAAGATATATTGCCTGCGGTACGCTGAACAGATGAGTAGAGAACTTAAAAAGTTCTGATGGTTTGATTGAGCCGGGAGCAGTAAATTTGTGTATGGTGCCGGGTTCAGAACCTGAGAGTACTGCATCTATCAGGATCACTTTTTCTCTTCCGGTCCATTTTTCAATTAAATCGGCGCCGTCGCCGTTGTTTTCGATAACATCAGCGCCATTAAGGTTTAGTTGACGTATCTTTCTGGCTGCAATAAGCCCGGCAGCATCATCACTGCGGAACTCGTTGCCTATTCCAATAATCAGCAAAGCATTGTTTTTCATATATAAAAGGGATCATTCCCTTTCAATATTCAGCTTTAAAAAATGTGTTGCGCAGGAAATGCACGGGTCATAATTCCTTACAGCCTGTTCGCATTTCCATACCATTTCCTTTTCAGGAAGGTTAATAACAGTAGGTACAAAATTCCTCAGGTCATTTTCAATAGTTTTCTGGTTCTGGGAAGTCGGCGGCACTATCTTTGCATCTTCAATCAATCCTTCGGAATTAACGCGGTACCTGTGGTAAATCATGCCCCTTGGAGCTTCTGTGCAGGCATAGCCTGTTGCTTCAGAAGGCTCAACATCAACATATGGTTTATCGGGCATTTGATAATTTTCAATAATCCTCAAAGCTTCTTCGCATGAATATAAAGTTTCAATTCCCCTTACAACAATACTCTTGAACGGGTTGTATACTTCATGCCCCAGGCCTATTTCTTCTGCAATTTCTTTGCAAAGCGGTGTTAATTTATCATAGTTCAGATTATATCTTGCAATAGGTCCAACAAGATAATTATCTCTTTCCCTTATCCGTGAATGCAGGGCATGTGAATGTTCAACATGTTCTTCCCTGAAATGGAAGTCGTATTGTTCGGGAGAAATATCAATTCCCTTCGTTGAAATTATTCTGCCTTCATTAAACGGGTATTCATCGGGGTGAACCAGTGAAACACATTCATACTCCTGCCTGAATTCGGGGAATTTAAGCGAAGCAGCAAACTTAATTGTTTCAACTGCTGTATCCCGCGCCCATTTAATTTCATCATATATCTTCATCAGGTCTTTTTTTGCCGGAACTTTATAAAATCCGCCAACTTTAACATTTATCGGGTGTATTTCCCTTCCGCCAACAAGGTTCATAATATCGTTACCTGTTTTTTTAAGCCTCAGTGCTTTTTTTACTATATCAGGATGATCTTTTGCCATCTGCACAACATCATCGTACCCCAGAAAATCAGGCGCATGCAGCATATAAAGGTGAAGTGTGTGGCTTTCTATCCACTCACCGCAGTAAAGAAGCCTTCTTAATTCCCGTATTCCGCTTGGAATTTCGACATCAAAAGCATTTTCCATTGCATGCACAGCGCTCATTTGATAAGCAACCGGGCATATTCCGCATATCCTTGCAGTTATATCGGGAGCTTCGCTGTAAGGCCTTCCTCTTAAGAATGCTTCAAAAAAGCGGGGCGGCTCAAATATCTGCAGCTGTACATCTGCGACTTCATTATTTTTGATCTTCAGGTAAAGTGCGCCTTCTCCTTCAACCCGCGCAAGATAATCAACTTTTATGGTTTTATTTCTCATTTGCTTCACTTTCTTTTCTAAAGGCTTCCGCATAGCCGTTGTAGCTGCGGAATATATTCATGATATCGAACTTACCATAACCCATTTGTTTGAACTGGCTTGCCAGCGCGGAAGTATTAGGTGAATCCATAGGTCCGTAACATCCAAAACAGCCCCTGTTATAGGAAGGGCAAAGTGCATTGCAGCCAGTATGAGTAACAGGTCCAAGGCACATCTGGTTCTGCGAAGTCATGACGCAAACATTTCCTTTCAGCTTGCAATCGATACATACGCTATAAGAAGGAATATTCGGTTTTCTTCTGTTCAGGAAAGCATTAAGCACTTCTATCAGCTGGTATTTATTAATCGGGCATCCGCGAAGCTCGTAATCAACATGCACAAACGAGCTGACAGGCAAAGACCTGTCTAAAGTAGAAATATATTCCGGTGAAGCATAAACAATTTTTGTGAATTCCCTTGTATCTTTCCAGTTCCTTAATGCCTGGATGCCTCCTGCGGTAGCACACGCACCAATAGTAATAAGAATTTTACAATCTTTTCTTATCTGTCTTATTTCTTCAACATTCCTTGGAGTAGTAATACTGCCTTCAACAAGCCCGATATCATATGGTCCTTTCATCATTTTACTGGAGGCTTCCGGGAAATAAGCAAGTTCAACTCCGCCAAGTACGTCCAGCAGTTCATCTTCTGCATCAAGCAAAGAAAGCTGGCACCCGTCGCATGATGACATTTTAAAAACAGCAAGTTTCGGTTTCTTAATTGCCATTATTATAACTCCTTGATCTCAAAAATATCCGTTACTTTACTAAAGCTGAACACCGGTCCATCTTTGCATACAAAACTTGGTCCGTACTGGCAGTGCCCGCAGAAACCAAGTGCGCATTTCATATTCCTTTCAAGAGAAACATAAATTTCTTTTTCCGCCACACCGTGTTTTATCAGTTCATCAACTGCATACTTCATCATAATTTCAGGACCGCAGACCATTGCCCTTGTATTATCAGGGTTACAGTCAACATAATTCAACAGGGTGGTTACAACTCCAACATGGCCTCGCCATGTGCTGTCTGACCTGTCAACAGTTATTTCCAGCTGGATATCATATTTTTTCTTCCAGCTTTCAAGCTCAACAGGGTATAAAATATCTCTGGGAGTTCTTGCGCCGTATAAAAGCGTAAATTTACCGTATTGTTTACGGTGTTTAAGAATGTGGTAAATTGCCGGCCTAAGCGGGGCTAACCCGATGCCGCCAACAATTATGCAGATATCCTTTCCTTTTGCATCTTCAAGGGGCCAGCTTGAGCCAAATGGTCCACGAAGACCTATTATATCGCCTTTTTTAAGTTTTGAAAGTTCACTTGTAACGTATCCCACTTTGTGAATAGTATGCAGTAATGATCCTTTTTTTGTTGAATCTGAACTAATAGATATGGCTGACTCTCCCACTCCAAAAGCATAAAGCATATTGAACTGCCCGGGTTTAAAATTAAAATTTCTTTTTTCTTCGCCGTCATAAACTAATTCAATAGTGAACACATCTTCTGTTTCCCAGAATATCTTTTTTACCTTTACAGATTCAGGTATCATCGGGTCAGATTTTATTAATCCTGATTTATTCTCTGTCATCTTAGTAAAATGTTTACACACGTTTAAAAACATCCAGCAGCTGCATTCTTGTAGACTGAAGTCTCTGTTCAAGAATATGAGCAAATCGTTTCAGCATTTCATAACCAAGCTTAGGGTCGTCTTCACATTTATTCCGCAGGCATTCTCCGTCAAGAGCAATTGCCCTTACTTCTTCTAGTGCATGCGCTTCAAAGTGCCATTTATAAGGGGAAACTATCCATGACCAGCCAAGAATCTGGCCGGGACCTATTGTTAGGATCCTGAGGTTGCCTTTATCTCTGCCATTGATTTCCAGCGCTACTTTTCCTGAACGGATCAGGTAAAATTTCTCAGCCTTATCGCCTTCCTTAAACAGCACTTCATCTTCTTGATATACCACATTAGAGGCGCAGCCTGTGATCTGCTTCAGGTAATTCTCATCAAGGTCTTTCATAAACGGATGATTTCTTAAAATTCCTGAGAGGTCTTCCATGTTATTTCAGTTTAATTATAAAATATAGTTTATTTATTTATCGTTTTGGGAGAATTTCTCAAATTCTCAACTTCTTTGGTAAGATCAATACCAACAGGGCACCAGGTAATACATCTTCCGCAGCCTACACAGCCAGAGATGCCGAACTGGTCTATCCACGATGCTAGCTTATGCGTCATCCACTGGCGGTACCTTGCCTTTACTGAAGTTCTGAAATTTCCGCCTGCAACTTTTGAATAATCCAGGCTGAAACAGGAATCCCATCTTCTCCATCTTTCAGTATGGTTGCCGGTTAAATCTGTAGTGTCTTCAATGTTAGAGCAGAAACAAGTAGGACAAACCATCGTGCAGTTTGCACATGAAAGGCAACGGGATGCAATTTGTGACCAGATGGGGTGATCGTGGTTATTATATAAAAGCTCTTTAATGCCTGCTGTGTTCATTGTTCGTTTCATGTTAAGCTCGGCATTTTTAACAGCAGCTTCTGCAGCTTTTATTTGTTTATCATCTGCATCATTTGTTTCCAGCTTAGATGCAATTTCAGTACCTTTTTCAGAACCTTGTTCGAGAACAAAATAATGTTCATTATTATTTATAACTTCCGTTAATGCAAGATCAAAACCGTTTTTTGCTTTTGGGCCTGTTTTCATCGAAACACAGAAACAGGTTCCGGCTGCACGAGTGCAGTTAACAGAAATAATAAATATATTTTTCCTGATGTTATTGTAATAACTATCAGCAAACATTCCGTTATCAAATACTTTATCCTGTATGAAAACAGCTTTAAGCTCACATGATCTTATTCCAAGGAAAGCATATTTGGGTTCAGCGGAATTTGAGTTTTCAATATTAAATCCGCGGCCTTCTCTTACAGCCTGCCAGAGCTTTAACTTTTGGGGGAAAAGAAATTTTTTCCATGATTGGGGACCAACTACGTAAGAAAATAATGCGTTATCGTTTCGTTTTTTTAGTCTGTAATACCCAGCTTCCTGTTCATCTTCCCAGCCTTCGGGAAGATCTTTGATACTGTCAATTTCATCATATACTACAGCGCCATCTTTAATAACAGGACCTATAACAGTATAGTTTTCCTGTTTTAAGATACCGATCAGTTTTTCTAAGTTAATTTTATCAAGTGTTTTCATTGTATAATTTTCCGTGACGGGCAATAATAGTAGAATTCACACCGCCTCTGACAGTAAACTCACCTTTTACTTCCATCCACCTGGGCTTTAAAATTCCCACCAGGTCTTCAAGAATCCTGTTGGTGACATTTTCATAAAAAAATGCCTTCATTTCTGAATGACTGCAGGTAAAATTTGAGTGATTTGAGCTCAACGCATTTTTTGGCTGCAACATATGAAATAGTAATCACGCCAAAATCCGGCTGACCGGTTTTGGGGCAAACCGAGGTAAATTCATTAGCTTTATGAACGATAAGGTAACTTCGTTTAGGAAAAGAATTGTCAAAAACCTCCAATAAAGCGGTTTTTTTGGGGTCTGATTTTACAGGATTAAATTTTTTCATAGTCTTCGTGAATGCTGTTAGATTTTCGGGAAATTTCCCAAAAATCATCATAATTTGCTCAAAAAACTATGCATCTTACAGTTCAAAAATATCATTATTTATATCAATAAATTATGATATAAATCATAGGACTTTTGGGCAAAATAGAGTTATTTTTAAAAAAAATTTTGTTTCAAAAACCAAATATTCCATTTAAAATGAAAACAATATTAACGGCTCTTTTTATTATTTTCCTTGCGCCGATCCTTATATTTTCTCAGCCAAATTCCCAGAGAGGAAGCGATTACTGTTCATACAAAAAAATGAATTCAACCCATGTATTTGAACCGCATGATTCCCCTCTTTCACCAAAACATACATTTGATGTACTTGATTACAAGCTTAACCTGGATATAAGGAGCTGCTTTATTTCTCCTTATCCAAAATCATTTACAGGCAGCGTAACAGTAAAATTCAGAATTGATACTGCATTGAGTTCAATAAATCTGAATGCGGTAAATACCTCTATTGTTGTTAACTCGGTTGAACTTTCAGGAGTTTCATTTACTCATACTGGAAATATTCTTACAGTAAATCTGAACAGGCAGTATAATCCGGGTGAAATTACAGAAGTAAAGATTAATTATTCACATAATAATGTGAGTGACGGGGCATTTTATACCGGTAACGGCGGTTTATTCACCGATTGTGAGCCGGAAGGCGCAAGAAAATGGTTCCCCTGCTGGGATAAACCCTCAGATAAAGCTACTGTTGATATTACATTAAAAGTACCGGCCAACGTAAAAATTGCATCCAACGGCAGACTTAATGATTCACTTGTTACAGGAGATACAATATATTACCACTGGGTAAGCCGTGACCCGGTAACAACATATTTAACAGTTCTTACAGGAAAAGTAAATTATAATCTGAATATTGTTTACTGGCCAAAAATTTCAAATCCATCTGAAACCATACCAATACGATTTTATTTTAACAATGGTGAAAATCCGGCAAATATACAGAACCTGATCATTCCGATGACAAATCATTTTTCACAGAAATTCGGGGAGTTCCCGTTCGAAAAGAACGGGTTCACTACAGCACCTGCTTCGGGTTTTACCTGGGGCGGAATGGAAAACCAGACACTGACAACACTTTGTGCAGGATGCTGGAGTGAAGGTTTGGTATCACACGAACATGCCCACCAGTGGTTCGGTGATATGATTGCACCTGCAACATGGGCAGATATATGGCTTAATGAAGGTTTTGCAACATATCTTGAAGCTATCTGGCTTGAATATACAGGCGGATATACTGCTTATAAAAATGATATAAACGCTGATGCAACCGGTTATCTGAACAGTAACCCGGGCTGGCCGATTTATAATCCGGACTGGGCGATTAATACACCGCCAAACGGTACACTTTTTAATACTGCAATAACATATTATAAAGGCGCTTGTGTTCTTCATATGTTAAGGTATACAGTTGGTGATTCAGCAACATTCTTCAATATGATAAGAGCTTACTCTTTGGATACTGCCAACTTTAAACATAAATCTGCAGCTACTGATGATTTTACAGCTAAGATCAGCCAGGCTTATGGACAGGACTTATCGTGGTTCATCAATCAATGGGTAAAACAGCCTAATCACCCTGTTTACGGAAATTATTACCAGTTTGGAAACAATGGCAATGGTACATGGAATGTTGGATTCCAGGCACGACAGACTCAAACAAATACACCATTCCACAGAATGCCATTGACAGTAAGAATTACATTTACCAGCGGACCTGATACAACATTCAGGGTTGATAATACTGCAAATAACCAGATATGGATATGGACATTCAACAGGCAGCCTTCTGCTTTTGCATTTGACCCGAACAATGATATAGTACTGAAAACGGGAAATACAACTGCCGGAACTGTGCCCGGAACAACCGGAATTAGCTCATACAGCAATGAGCTGCCAAATGTATTTGCACTGATGCAGAACTATCCCAACCCGTTCAACCCGGTAACAAACATAAGGTTTGATATACCGAAACGTTCATATGTTACTTTACGGATTTATGATGTAACAGGTAAAGCTGTAACGGAAATATATAACGGATTAAGCGACCCCGGCAGATATATTGCTGATTTTGATGCAAACAAACTTGCTTCAGGTGTTTATTATTATGAATTAACTGCAAGCTCACCGGCCGGCGGAGTTTCATTTAAAGATGTTAAAAAAATGGTAGTTGTTAAATAGTACAAATTGAATAAAATAAATTAAGGCGTTCGATTCTGAACGCCTTTTTTATTGGTAAATGTGAATGTATTTTTGTCTGTTTAAAATTATTTCTCCGTAATAATTATATTCAATGAAATTCATTTTATTAATAATAGTTCTGTTTTCAGCACTAAATTTACAGCCTGAAATTAACAGCAGAACATTTAAAAGTTCAGCTGATTCAACCGATAAATCATCTGCTGATTATGACGGGCCATACATATTTTACAGGAACAATAATATTATTGTAAAACAAATTATTAAGAATGAATCCGGTTATACCGTAATACCGGATACACTTTCAGAAACTGGAAATATTAATTTTTATTCACAGGTAAACGACACATTTACATTTTTTTTCGGCTTAAAAGATAAAATAAATATTGAACCGTGTTTTTTTGAAAATCCTGATAAATTAATTGCTATAAGCGATATTGAAGGTAATTTTTTTGCGCTTTATGATTTTTTACTTAACAATAACGTAATTGATATAAACAATAACTGGACTTTTGGGAATGGTCACCTGGTGCTGGCCGGTGATTTCTTTGACAGGGGTTTAAATGTTACAGAGTGCCTGTGGTTCATATATTACTTAGAGCAGGAAGCTGTTAAACACGGAGGTTATGTACATTTTATTCTTGGTAACCACGAAATAATGAATATGAGCGGCGACCTGCGTTATGTAAGAAATAAATATTTTGAAAACTGTAAACTTATGAATGAAGATTACAGCAGCCTGTACAAACCTGATACAGAGCTTGGCAGGTGGCTTTCTTCGAAAAATGTTGCTGAAAAAATCGGTAATTACTTATTTGTTCACGGGGGGATTTCCCCGGAGCTTGATTCAATTTCCAATTCACTGGAAATTATTAACAGTGCAGCGCGTGAATATTACTTCAGCAGCAAAGCTGCAAAACAGAGCGGCGATAAGCTGCATAATATTTTGTACAGCGGAAAATTCTCACCGTTCTGGTACCGAGGATATATCAAACAAACAATTACCGAACCTGAACTTGATAAGATCATTTCAAATTTTGAAGTTAGTACAATAATTGTTGGTCATACTATTGTTGAAGATGTAAAATCATTTTATAACGGAAAAGTTATCGGAATAGATACTGATCATGCCGGAGGTGATACAGAGGGACTTCTGATAGAAGATGGAAAATATTACCGTACAAATATTCAGGGAAATAGAATAGAATTAAAATAAAAAAGGAA
>LLZO01000123.1 GCA_001567545.1 Candidatus Tepidiaquacellales bacterium OLB5 | reverse complement strand
AAAAATCACCTGCAACAGAAGATAAAGAAGTAACAATTACCAATGAGATAAATTATTATTATTCCAAGGAAGTGGATAATGTTGATAATTCAGGAATTATAAGTTATAAGATAAACTTCGATTCAATTAACATTGCTTCACGCATGGGAGAGCAGAGCAGGGTTTATAATTCCAATATAAACGACAGCAATAAACAGGACCCGGAAGTGATTCCCTATAACTCAATTATTGCTACACCGTTTTTTATCAGGGTTAGCTCTCTTGGAAAAATTTCAGAGCTCTATGGTATGGAAACAGTTTACGATAACATCTTTAAAGCTCTTGGCGATACATTAAAGGAACAGGATAAAGCGCAGCTTAAGCAGTCATTCAGTGAAACCATAAAGGAACTGCTGCAGAAGGAAATGGTTGAATTCCCCGCGCCGCAGATCCCGCTGGATTCAGGCTGGGTAAGAACAAGTGACGTTCCCATGATGGTTTTTGAAACCGTAGCAAGTGAAAAATATACTATCAAAGGTGTTGAAGACAGGAACGGGCAGAAAGTTGCCGTAATTAACGGCGCGCTGGTAATTGAGTTCAAGAATAAAGAGATCAAAGAAAAGGGAATGACAATTAAAATTGAAAATTCCGATGCATCAGGCCAGGGATTAATTGAATATAATTTAAGCAGGGGATGTATACAGAAAAAAGAGTCCACCGTTAATTTAAAGATGGATATGAAGCTTTCAGCCCAGGGGCAGACAGCAAATTCATCACAGGGCATGAGCACTACGTTTATAGTGAATTTGATGAACTGATGAACATCTGAATTGATGAAGCTGAACAGGAACGTAATACTTTTAACGCACCCGCTTGTAAAAAGCTATATTACTAAGATAAGGGATAAGAACACATCATACTTTGAGTTCCGCCAGTATGTAAATAAGCTTTCCATGCTTTTAGCTTATGAGGCAGGCAAGGAGCTGGGCTTAAGATCCGCAAAAATTAAAACCCCTCTTGCTGTTTATACCGGTTCGCTTATTAAAGATGAAATTGTCCTGATGCCTATTTTACGGGCCGGATTGGGATTGATGAACGGCTTTGCTTCAATTTTCCCCGAAGCCAGGATAAGCCATCTTGGCGTTTACCGTAACGAAGTTACCCTGCAGCCAATACGCTACTATTTTAAATTTCCCCGCCTGAAAGATAAAAAAAATACGATTGTATACATTCTTGACCCCATGCTGGCAACTGGCGGCAGTA
>LLZO01000122.1 GCA_001567545.1 Candidatus Tepidiaquacellales bacterium OLB5 | reverse complement strand
TTGCACCTGCGCAAAGCATTTTTATGCAGGGCAATAACATCAATTCTGTATTCAGAACTGACGGTTATTTTAATTATGATAAAGTTACTTTTATAGTTGGCAGAGGTGGTTTTATATGGCCTGCAAACTCATCTCAGAGATTGTATGCTGTTTTTGCGTCCGGATTATGGATAGGTGCTAAAGTTGGTCCCGGCAGAGATTTAAGACTCTCAGCTTCTTGGTATGAAACACAATATACACCCGGTAATATACCTGTTAACGGGCAGGTTCCGCCTCAATCAGTTTGCAGTGATCCTTCATGGCGCGGGTATTATGTACACCTAAATGATCCGTCTTTATTTACCGGCGGAACGCGATATAAAACAGCAGGTGGAAGGGAATATACATTCATTTACGATTCCTGGGCTAACTGGCCTGTGCAGAAAGGTGCGCCGTATGTAGAAGTAAACGGTATCCCAGGCTACCAGCCTGCATGGAACGGCGACAGACCGGGTATCGGTAACGGAATGACTGCTAGACCCGAAGAACTCTCATTTATGGTTTTTATGGATTATACTAACTGCAGGGATTCAATACATTCATCTCTTATTGGGCTGCCGGGTGGAACATTACCTCTCAGCGTTGAAATACATCAATTGACTTTTATGTTTAATTGTTTTCCATTAAGAGATTCGTACTTTATAAAATACAGGATAATTAACAAAAGCACTTTAGTATGGGATAGTACTTATATAACAAATATAAATGACCCTGATATTGGAAATGCAAGTGATGATGTTTTCGGGTGTGATACAACAAGAAATTTAGCATATGCTTACAATTTTGATAATAGTGATACAGATTATGGTTTGAATCCCCCTGCACTTGGAGTAAGAATAGTACAGTCTCCTGTAAGATTAACTAATAATAATCTAGATACCGCTAAGTTACCATATGATACACTAGTAGGTTATAAATTAACTAACATGTCAGGTTTCAATGGCTTCATAAATGGCTCAAATGAGTGTCATGGAGATCCTGATAATGCAGTCAATGCATATCACTATATGAGAGGCAGGTGGGGCTGCAGTGAACCAATCATAAATTGGGTTACTAACCAGGAAACAACTTTCCGTTTTTCAGGCAATGCATGCAGCAGAACAGGATGGTACGACAGCACACAGGGCGGGAAAAGAACTTTTTCAAATATGGGACCTGTTACAATGCAGCCTGGCGATACACAAATAGTAGTATTAAGTTATATGATAACCCGCGATGGCGGTAATAATTTCCAGAATATTTGCGCCCTCCAGTCGCTTTCAGACTCAGCATTAAAATACTATTACAACGATTTCCGAACATGTATTCCAATAGGGATTGAGCCATTAAGTACGGAAATCCCGCAGAAATATGAACTATTCCAGAATTACCCGAACCCGTTTAATCCAATGACAAAGCTCAGAT
>LLZO01000121.1 GCA_001567545.1 Candidatus Tepidiaquacellales bacterium OLB5 | reverse complement strand
ATGAATGATGATGAAGCCAAGATGAAAACCCTTGAGCAGAGGTCACAGCTTGGTGATGTGAATGCATCAAGAGAGCTTTCGCAGATGAACTCATTAAAGCAGGTTGTAAAGACCGAAAAGCCTCAAAATATACTTCAGCATGTAAGGATAATATCAGAAGATATACGGAAAGTATTTGGCGAAGGAACGTCTTCATCAAAGGTAAATCCTAACACTTTACCCACAGTTTACAGGTTATCGCAGAATTATCCCAACCCGTTCAACCCGGTAACAAAGATAAACTACGACTTGCCGAGAGATGCAAAGGTAACTTTAATAATTTACGATATATTGGGCAGAGAAGTAAAACGGCTTGTAAACAATGAGATCAAAAAAGCCGGGGCTTATATTGTTGACTTTTATGCTTTAAATTATGCATCAGGTGTGTATTTTTACCGAATTGAAGCAGAGGAAACAGGCGGATTTAAGTTTGTAGATAGCAAGAAGATGGTGTTGTTAAAGTAAATGTTTTTCCATAGCAGGCAGGTCTGCCTTCAAAATTTAGCAGCAGGCAAGCCATGCCGCGTACAAAGATTCAATATTCCCAACAAAAAACCCCGGGGGACCTTCCCTCGGGGTTTCTTGTTTTTTTATAACTGTACGATTTGTGCTTGTGCTTTGTATCTATTGCAGCATTAAGTAAGTTAGCTGCATTGCTTCTTTTATTCGCCTATTTTTACGAGCTTAGGCTGGTATTTAAGCTTGTATAAGGCACTCAGTTCTTTTTTCGCGGATTTTTCTTTTTCATACATTCCCACCAGAACCTTATAGGTAACTGTTTTTGTGTTTGTATTGGGATCTGTAACCGCTATTTCTTCCAGAAAGATCTTGGTAAAACCGTCTCTTTCCAGCCTGCCGATCCTTCGGTCGGCAAGTGACTTGTCAGTGTATGTCCCCACTTCGATTGAGTGTCCTTTTACAACTGCCAGCTGGTTTGATATGTCATAGAATCTTATCAGTGAATCGATGTCTGCTATCTGCTGGTAGAGATTGGATTCTTTTTCCTTATCCTCTTCGGTTTTTGGTGTTACAACTTTGATCTTTAAGTTACCCTTTGTTTTCAGGTTCTTGTTCAGCTCAAAGTCACTTGAAGTACCGTCTTCTCCTTCAAATTCAACGAACACCTTTGACTCAGCATCAACATCGTTATTCATAAGTTCAGTTACCTTAAATTCATTGGTATCAACGTCTGTTAATTCAATTCTTTCATTGGGATCAATACCCTGGCGAAGCATTTCAGCTTCTTCTTCCGTTATTTGCTCGATCTTTACCTGTGCCGTACCGCCCATACCAATTGCTTCCTTGGAAGCTTTGGAAAGATCAATTATCCTTCCGCGGATGTATGGACCTCTGTCATTGATTCTTACTACAGTGAAGAGATTATTCTCAAGATTTGTGACCTTCAACAGGGTATTGAAGGGCAAGGTTTTGTGAGCGGCAGTGAATTCATAGGTATCAAAACGTTCGCCGTTGGCTGTTTTTCTACCATGAAATCCAGGGCCGTACCACGAAGCCTCACCGGTTTCCACAAAGCTAGAGCCGGTAGGATCTCCATTTGAGTAAGCACTTTCAGATATCGCACCAGTAAGCACGAGTTGTACAGTTAAAAAAGAGATAAACCACAAGATTCTTGTTTTAAACAATGCATCTCCTTTCATGTTTTGTTAGTAAATTGACTGCCCCATATCAAAATAGCATACCTTATCATCATCAAACGGACAGTCTTGCTCGTTCAGTATTGTCTATTGCAATACGTCTTGGAGCGTTTCTCTTTTTAACTATGGTAACGTCTTTGGCGTCACCACACTTTTATATTTAAAGAACAATTTAAATATATATTTACCGCTGAATTATCAGGAGTAAATATAAAACCCTTATATAATTTATATCTGATTAAAACCAGATGAACCTTGAGCTCAGCCGAAGGCTGAGCGAAATCCCGCCCTGGCGGGAGAATAATCTTAATAATTACTTGAAAGCTGCAACTTGAAACCTGTAACCTGTAACTACTTAACCTGCTTCATGTTGATAATTCTTTCCTTGCCGTCAAGAAAAGTCAGCCATCCGTATTTATCATTGCCTTCTTTAACCACATCAAAGAATGCTTCCTGCATCTGTTTTGTAACCTTGCCGGGCATTCCGTTGCCGACTATCATTTTATCAACCGAGCGTATCGGTGTAATTTCAGCAGCTGTTCCGCAGAAGAATATTTCATCTGCCATATAGAGCATTTCTCTCATTAAGCTGCCTTCTTTTACTTCAAAACCAAAATCTTTTGCAAGTGTCATTATGGATTTTCTGGTAATACCGCTCAAAATCCCGTTATGAACTCCGGGTGTATATAATATGTTATCCTGTACTATGAACAGGTTTTCGCCTGAGCCTTCGCCAATGTAGCCGTTCACATCAAGCGCAATTCCTTCGCTGAAACCGTTTACAATGGCTTCCATTTTTATAAGCTGGCTGTTCATATAAGCGCCGCCTATTTTAGCCATTGTAGGGGTTGTATCGGGTGTGCTTCTTCTCCAGGAAGAGACACATACATCAATACCGCTTTCGTGCGCGCCCTGGCCAAGATATGAGCCCCATTCATATGCTGCAATGGTAAGCTCAACCGGGTTTTTAAGGGGGTTTACATTCAGGTCCTCATAGCCCCTGTATGCAATCGGTCTTATATAACAGTTTTCAAGATCGTTGATCTTGATAGTATCAACTATTGCATCAAATATCTCGTCGTAGGTGTAGGGAATTTCTGCCCTGAACACTCTTGCTGAATGAATCAGTCTTTTTACATGGTCACCCAGCCTGAAAACGGCCGCGCCCTGTTTAGTTTTATAGCATCTTATACCTTCAAAGAACGATGAACCATAGTGTAAAACGTGTGAGAGTACATGGACCTTTGCATCATCCCAATTGATGTGCTTTCCATTCATCCAGATTTTTTCAACTTTTTTTACCGGCATAACACATAAACTTAAATTTTTAAATTAGGTTTTTTTTGTAAATCCTGTATGTTTTATATATGTGCGCCCCTAATTTTTCGGCAGTCATTCTCATCGGCATATTATCTTCCAGAACCCAGGAAATTTCAGCGCCGGTGTATCCATTTTTGTTTCCCATTTTAATAGTCTCAAGATAGAATACTGAATCGATCGCTTTTTTCTGGTATTCAGGTTTAACACCCATAATTATTACTCTAAGAAAATCAATCTTCTTTTTACCTGTCAGTATCTTAAGAAAACCGAAAGGCAGCAGCCTTCCGTTCATTTTTTTAAGAACCTGGTTAAAGTCAGGAAGTGATAATGTAAAACCGGCGGGTTTACCGGCTACTTCAGCAAACATCACAAGGTCCGGGTCAACAACCATCTTAAGCGAATCAGCCATATAATCAAATTCAGCAGTAGTTATAGGCACAAATCCCCAGTTGCTTTCCCATGCGCTGTTATATATCTCTTCAATTTTCCTTACCTCGTTATTAAGGTCTTTCATGTTGATATTGTATGTGGTTACATCGCTTCTTTTCTTAATGAGCTCGGACATTCTTTCAAGCCGAGTCATTATTTTCGGGTCATTTATGACTTTCGAAGGAATGTAATAAGCATACAGGTCATTTGCCTTTTCAAAACCAAAATTTTCAATTTTGGTTTGATAGTGTTTTAGGTTATAAGGCATTAAAAATACGGGACTTGAGTCAAAACCATCAACCAGTAAACCGCACTCGTCGTTAGTTGAGGGGTTTACAGGTCCTAATATCTCATTAAGCCCTTTTTCTTTAACCCATTCACAGGCAGTATCAAGCAGCAGGTCAGAAACATCTTCATCATCAATTGTTTCATAAAACCCGAAGAACCCGGCTTTATCTTTATGAAAATCATTGTGATTATCGTTCTTGATGGCTGCTATCCTGCCGGCAATTTTGCCGTCTTTTTCGGCAAGGAAAAGCTGTACTTCAGCATGTTTAAAGAACGGATTTTTATTCGGGTCTAAATTTTTTCTAACATCAAATATCAAAGGGGGAACCCAATATGGATTTCCTTTGTATATTTCCCAGGGGAACTTAATGAATTCCATCCTCTCTTTTTCGTTTTCAACTTTTCTTATCCTTATCACGATGTCTTTGGTTCCGAACCGGGAAAAATTTTGATCCCGTAATAAAATTGTGTCACGAAATATACCTTTTTTGTTTAAAGATACAATCTAATAAGCCATAGCGTGAGGTGCAGCAAACACGTCAGGCTAAAGTATTCTTATTATTATAATTAATTGTGGAATAATTTATCATTTGATATTAACTACGTTAAATATATAGCAGATAACCGAATAATCTAAACAGATACATTAGGTATGCAGAAAAATATAAATCTTTAAGGTTATTTTAAAATTTTTGATTTTGAACTGAATTTCACTTAAATTTTACTTATTTTTAAAAAAGAATACAGGAATATTGAAAATAGGGTTAAATTACATAATTTTAAGTTTTCTGTTGCTGGTTTGCATTCAGACTGATCTGATATCTCAGGATAGCTGGTGGAAAGATAAAAAGTACAAATCTGAAGAAAAGCAGACAAAGTTTAATAACTGTAAGCTTGCATTTATGAATATAGCAGACGGACTTATGTATTCAAATGTAACTTACATAAGCCCATACTTTCAGAATGAAATATACCTTAACCTGCAGAATAATGAAAAGGGATATTACAACAGGGAGCAGTCAGTTTACATAATCGAAAGCTTCTTTGCAAACTACCCCGTGTCATCATTTAAATGGAAAAACTCATCCAGGTCAGAAAAATATGCTTTCGCAATGGGAAAGTATAAATATAAAAAAGGCGGATTTATAAGTACATATACCATTTCTGTATCATTAAAATATGTTAATGATCTTTGGCTTATAGACCAAATAATTGTAAATTAGCCGCTTTTTAAATGAATGTTCCAGTTTGATAACAAAGATATCAGCAGGTTTAAGTTAACGGGAATACTTTCCCTGCTGCTGTTGTTCGTAATTTTATTTGTATTCGGTGTAAAATATTATTTTACCGATTCAATTATAAAAAATTGGGATTCAATTTCCGGCGAAAAGAAAAAAGAGATCCAGGCAGAGTGCCTTAATGTATTTTATAATTACCAGAACAATATAGCGCAGTACTCCTACCAGCTTATTAAGGATAAAAAGCTTGTAAGCGCATTAATTTCCCAGAATTTAAAAAAATCTTATGATGCCCTTTATGAAACAGAAAATAACACCAATTACAACGTTGAGTTTTACAATTCAAGGCTGGAGCTTGTAGTTTATTCCGGAAGGCAGATAAATCCGGATATTACAGATCTGAAAAGAGGCTTGAACGGTGAAAGATTTTCTCTTGTTAAAGAAACTGGTATATATACATTTTTGCAGGTTTTTGAGCCTGTGAACAATGAAAACGGCAAGCCTGAAGGTATCCTGGTAACATCGGGAATAATAGATGTTAATCCATATTTACAGGATGTATTTTATAATAACCCGGGCTTAAAAAAAGAGATCAACGAGAAATTTCATCTGGATATACAGTTCGATTTCAGCCTCCAGGCTAATTCAAATCTAAAGCCAGATACATCTGCGGGTAAATTAACCCAGTTAAACCTGAAAGGTTTAAATGAAAAGATCATCGGGAAAATGTATATCCCTGAGCTTGACCAGTCTGCTTACATGTTAAGTGTGACCGGCAGGTTCAATAATATCATTGGGTTCCTTGTTTTTGTGCTTAACCTGGTTCTTATCTACTGGCTGGTAACAGCAGTACGTAAATCTGATTCATATTTATTCAAAATTGTATCAGTTACTGCTGCGCTTATCTTATCAAGGTATTTATGGCTATATATAGATTTTCCCGGTGAATTTTTTAACCTGTTCGGCTCAGAAATATTTTCTCCGGTTCATTATGCATCCGGTATCGGGTTCGGGATGGCAAAATCTCTCGGCGAGCTTTCCGTGACTGCTTTACTGTTTACCTTTATATCTGTTTATATACTTCAGAATGTTTTAAAGTTTTACAGGTTCGAAAAGCATCAGTTTTCAGGAATTGCTGAATATACCGGTTCAGCTTTAAGCCTGGCGGCTGCATTATTTGTATTGAATTATTACGGAATAATAGTCCAGAGCTTAATATTTGATTCAACGGTAAAATTCATAGATAAAACGGATATTTTCAGCTTTAACCAGCCGGAACTTATTGTTACCAGCCTGATAATTTTATTTCTTTCAGCATCTTTAGTCCTGATACTGCTTGCATTATCTTTAATTTTTTCCAGGCTGTTAATTAAAAAGATAACCATAAATAAATTTATCAAAAAAATCCCGGACTGGTATTCTTTGCATTGCTTATTATACTTGAATTTTTGCTTAGTATGCTTCCTGAAAGGGTAGTAGAATTATCATTAAAGCTTAACTTAATACTGATGATAATATTGCTGTGTGCTATGTTCTGTGTTTATGTTCAGCGCAGGCTGTATATTGTAAGGGATTATAAGTTTATTAATATAATTAACCTTTCGCTGATACTGCTTGTTTGCGCGATATTTATCCCGGCTGTACTGCTTAATAAAATTACCTCGCTTGAAAATAAATATCTTGAAAAAGCAGCCAAGGAAATTGCATCCCAGTCAAGCGATAAAATAGCTTTTTTGATAACTGCTGCCAGCGATGACCTGGAGGATGACATAATCCCTGAAAATTATATCAATGATAAGAATAAATCAGGAAAGCTGGCTTTTAACATTTGGGCAAAGAGTAAATTTTTTGATGAAGACCTTAATTCCGCAATTTATGTACTTGATACTGCAAAACGCCTTATAAGTGATTTTAATATTAATCCTGATGAGCTTAACAGCGACAGCGTAATTAATTTTACACTTTACAATTATAAAAATGCCGTAAAGGATGATAATACTGAAACTGCAGAAGAAGAAACGGATGAAGAACCTGAAACACTGGATATAAATACTGTAATGAATGCAATGATCACAGAAAACGGCGGGATATACCGAAACTCTGAACAGAAATTTTATTCATCAATTGTTCCGGTTCAGCAGGCTGAGTTAAAGCACAGTAAGTACAGGAAAATTCTTGGATATGTTATTATTGCCTGCGGGTATGATGCACGGAATTTTTTGACACAGACTAACCTGGGTATCTTCCGTAATTTTACCAGGGATAATATACTGAATAAATTAACATCCACACCGGTAATTTCGGAATTTTCTGAAAGTGAACTGGTAGGTTCTTCAAATAAGGATATTTCCAAATCGCTTTTAAAATCACTTGAAGCTTTCAGGGAAAGCATCAAAGATAAAGTTGATAAATCAGCTTTAAGGTATGATGAATTTGAAAACGAGATATATAAATCATATTACGTTTATTCAGAAAACCGGGCAGCCGGTGCTGTTTTAAGCCCCAAAATATATGTTGTCAGCATAAAAGTAAATGATTTCAGCCTCTCAACCTTTTTCTTTTTCCGTTACCTGCTGTTTCTGGTGCTTATTTATCTTATAATACTTGCAGTTTATTCTCTTTACAAAGGATTTTCTTATTTGCTTGATACTGAATCGGTTACATTCATAAAATTCGGGTTCAGGGAAAAGCTATTTGTATCCTTTTTGCTTGCATCGGTAATTCCTATAGTTATACTGGCTATTTACACCAGGGCATTTGTTAATGATAAAAATGATGAATTCTATAAGAACCAGCTGATAAATGACCTAAGAATTGTTGACCAGTATGTTAAAAGCAAGATTTTCAGCGAACAGCAGAGGAATCCGGTCAGCCGCAAAAAAGAAACACATGGAGGGTTTACCCATTTATTCGATAAAGGCTTTTCGGAAACTGACAAGAACTTTAATTATTATATAAAAAATAAGCTTGCTGCAACTACAAGCGAACAGCTTTATAAGTCAGACCTGCTTGATACCCGTTTAAGCGGAAATGCATTTTATAATCTTGCACTGCTTAAAAAGGATTATTTCAGTGAAAACCAGCAAATAGGAGATTTTACTTTTATAGTCGGTTATAAACCCGTATATGATGATTTGAATAACCTGACAGGTGTAATTTCCACCCAGACAGTTTTTAAGCAAAGCGAAATTAACCAGGAGCTGACGGAAACACTCGTGTATATACTTGGTCCTTATTTTGCTGCGGTAATAATACTTATATTCATAGTTAATTTCCTCTCCTACAGGATTTCAAATCCTATCCTAAAGCTTCAGAAAGCAACTGAGCAGCTGTCACTGGGTAATACCGATATTCAGGTCAGGTCAAACAGCAGGGATGAAATTGGTGAGCTTATACAATCATTTAACAGGATGATAAAAGAGCTTAAACGCTCCAGGGCAGAGCTTAAAAAAGCGGAAAGGGAAGGGGCATGGAGAGATATAGCCCGCCAGGTTGCGCATGAGATTAAAAATCCCCTAACACCTATGAAGCTTGCAATGCAGCACCTGTATTATGCTTATACACACGGCTCAAATGATTTCAGATCTATTATCCAGACTACCAATAAGCTTATTATTGACCAGGTAGAGACATTAAACAGGATAGCTACTGAATTCGGTAATTTTGCTAAATTACCCGGTAAAAATTATGAACTGCTGAATATCAACGAGATAATACAGGATGTTGTTAAGCTTATGGATACAAAAGGAAAAGTCCAGCTTAAGCTGAATCCGGATGTAAACAGCGAACTTGTAATGGGTGATAAAGATGAAGTTAAACGGGCGTTAATAAATATTATTAAAAATGCTCTTCAGGCTGTTGAAGAAAATGAGGATAAAGATAATTCAGGTTTAGTGAAAGTTGAAAGCACCCGCAACAACGGGTTCTATTCTTTGAAGGTTTGCGATAACGGTGTTGGAATGGATGACGAAACCCAGAATAAACTGTTTGAACCGTATTTTTCAACTAAATCAAGCGGTATGGGCCTTGGACTGGTTATTACAAAAAAGATACTGGATGATATGAAGGCTAAAATTAAAGTTCAAAGCAGTTCAAACAAAGGCACTGAAGTGGAAATAAAATTTAAGATTAGCGATAAACCAACAGAATAAATATAAATATAATTATATTTTAAAATCAGGCCACTGAATAAAATACTTATATATACTGATTTTTTTATTAATACTTTACTGAAAATCTGCTGAATTTATATAAACTAAAAAGGCATCTCATTTCTGAGATGCCTTTTAGATATAATCTTTATGATCATCTTTTAAAATACCAATAAGTATCATCTTCAAAAAAGAATTCCATACCGTAATGTTTCCTTATTAATACTTTAAAAACGATAAATTTTCCCGGAGCTTTAGTGATTTTTGGGTGTCTGCCGAAATCACTGCAAGTGCTTAGTTCAAACAGGGTAGTTCTCGCGATCTTGCTTGGCTTATATTCTCCTACGTAAATAGTATTTCTTTCCACGTTAAATAATTTATTTATATAAATATAAAAAAAGTAAGATGTAATGACAAGGAAAAATTGAGTATTATACCGTTAGTACGTTATATCAACTAATATTTTAATTTATAAATAAATTATCAGGTCTTAAGACAGATTTTTAAAAATATTTTCACCTAAATTAAAGTAATTTTACCGGATGTATATATTCGTAAATTGAAATTAGCAATTAATTTGAGTATTTTTAAGGAATTATGCAAAAATTCTCAGGTTTTGTTTCAATTATTGGGGCTCCGAATGCAGGTAAATCAACATTGCTGAATGCAGTTTTAGGTGAAAAATTATCAATTGTAACTTCAAAGCCCCAGACAACCAGGAACAGGATCACGGGAATTTATTCAAAAGATAATATCCAGATTATTTTTACTGATACTCCGGGAATACTTGAACCTAAGTATATGCTGCAGCAGTTCATGAAAAAGGAAATTGAATCCGGCGTTAAGGATTCAGATATCATCCTGTTAATAACTGATGCCGGTAAATATGACAGGGCAAAATTAAGTGAACTATACTCAGCGTACGAAAAGCAGTTCAATGACTGCAAAGTGTTCTGTATCCTTAACAAAATTGACAGTATCAGGAAAGAAGAGATACTTATGATAATAGGGGATATTGCGGAGAATTTCAGGTTCGATGAAATAATCCCGGTATCGGCTTTAAAAAATTTTAATACCGATGAATTGCTGAAAACGATAATTAAATACCTGCCTCAGCATGAATTTTATTTTGAAAGCGGGTATATAACATCCCAGCCTGAAAAATTCTTTGTATCTGAAATCATACGCCGGAATATCCTTAAGCTTTACAGCGATGAAATTCCTTTTTCTGTATATGTAGATATTGAAGAATTCAAAGAACGGGAAAAAGGGAAAGACTATATAAGCGCATCGGTAATTACTGAAAGAGAGACGCAGAAATCTATACTGATCGGTGAAGCAGGTTCAAAAATTAAATTACTTGGTGAAAGATCAAGAAAAAATATTGAAGAATTTCTGGGCAGGGAGGTTTTCCTGGATTTATTTGTAAAGGTGAAGAAAGACTGGAAAAATGATGAGGAATTTTTAAAGAGGAATTTCAGCAAGCTTGGTAATGCCGCAAATTAAATATTAATTATTGGAAACAGTTTTCAGACAATACCGTGAATTGATAGACAGCAGGCTGTTCAGTTTTCTGGAAGGGGAAACTGAACGCTCCAGGTACTGCGCAAATAATGAAAAGTATCCGTATACACTTTTTGATCCCCTGAATTATATAATGTCAGGCGGCGGAAAAAGGATAAGGCCTATCCTTGTTTTGCTTTCATGCGAAGCATTTGGCGGCAATAAAAATAATGCCCTTGATGCTGCAACTGCTGTGGAAATTCTGCATAATTTTACCCTTGTACACGATGATATTATGGACAATGCAAATACCCGGCGCGGGAAGGAAACCATTCATAAAAAATGGGATGTGAATTCTGCGATTCTGGTTGGCGATGAATTGATAGGTCTTTCGTACAGGTCTTTGCTAAGGACCAAAACCCATGACCTTGAAGGTGTAATTAAGGCTTTTACAGACGGAGTTATCGAAGTTTGTGAAGGCCAGGCGCTTGATAAGGAGTTTGAACTGAGTAATGATGTATCGATACATGATTATAAAATAATGATCAGGAAAAAGACAGCGGAGCTGTTAAGAACCTCTGCAGTAATGGGTGCAATTATCGGCAATGCAGATGCTGAAGGAATTAAAGCTATAAGCGCGTATTCCGAAAATATCGGGCTGGCTTTCCAGATACAGGATGACCTGCTTGATGTTATTGCCGATGAAAATGAATTCGGAAAAAAGATAGGCGGGGATATTCTGGAAAAGAAGAAAACTTTCCTTTATTTAAAAGCGCTGGAGCTGCTCAGCGGCAAAGAGCGTGATGATTTTATGTTTGTTTACAATACCGATGGCCATGAAAACAAGATAAAGGATATAATTAAGCTGTACAGCGAAATATGCGTTATTGGCTCTGCCAAAGATGAAATAACAGCATATACAAATGAAGCCAACAGGAACCTGGATTCCATCAAAAACAGCAGTGTTAAAAGCATGCTTGTCAGCTTCAGCGACATGCTGCTTAACAGGAGCTATTGATGATAGAAAGGAATGTAACAATTGTAAATAAGGCTGGAATGCATACAAGGCCGGCTTCGAACATTGTTAAAATAGCTTCCAAATATAAAGCCGATTTTTATATCATAAAGAACGGCTACAGCATTAACGGAAAAAGTATTATCGGGGTAATGACACTTGCTGCAGAACAGGGTTCTGTTTTAACCCTGAGGTTTGAAGGAGAAGATGAAGAAAAGGCGGCAAAAGAAATAATAAAATTTTTTGAAGAAGGATTCGGGGAACTTTAGCAGAACTGATGAACAGATCTGAACAAATATTTAAGGGGATTGCTGCATCCAAAGGAATTTCAATCGGGAAACCTTTTGTTTACCGTGCCGAAGTGCCCAGTTATAAGGTTGATATATCGCCTGCAGTAATTATTTCCGCCGAGTCAGAGATCTCTGATTATGAAAATGCAGTTAGCCAGTCTGTAAAAGAATTGAAGAAGATTTTTGAACTGGCTAAAGAAAAACTTGAAGAAAAGAACCTGCAGATCTTTGAAGCACAGTTAAGCTTTCTTTATGATGAATTTTTCCATTCTAAAGTAAAGGACCGGATAAGATCAGAAAATAAACAGGCATTTACCGTTTTTAAAGAAGAAATTCAGATCCTTGAAAATGCTGTTGTATCTTCAAATGATGAATATATCAGGGAAAGGGTAAATGATATTGAAGATATGAAGAACCGTGTCCTCAGGAACCTGTTAAAAGGCAGGCTTGTATCCAAGATAACTGAGAATTCCATAGTAATTGCCAGGAACCTGACACCAGCTGATACAATCCTTTTCAGCAACAGGAACCTGTTAGGCATTGCAACCGATCTTGGGGGAATAAATTCCCATGTTGCTTTAATTTCCCGGTCATTAAGAATACCTGCAGTTGTAGCAATGCAGGACATTTCAGTAAACATTACATCTGATGATTTTCTGATAATTGATGGTTATAAGGGAATAGTTATCAAAAACCCTGAAAACGATACAATAGAATCATACAAAAAGCTTATTGAAAAAAACCTGGAGTTTGAAAGAAAGCTTGAAGAGCTTGAAAAGCTTCCCAGTGAAACCAAAGACGGCAAATCGGTAAAGCTTTCAACCAATCTTGAATTTAACAATGAAGTAGATTACGTAGTAACACATTTTGGCTGTGATGTTGGCTTGTACAGAACAGAACATCTGTTTATGGAGCTTGGTGACTTCCCCAGCGAAGAAGATCAGTATAAGCAGTATAAATTCCTTGCGGAGCATATTTACCCTAAAACAGTAACTATAAGAACATTTGATATTGGCGGTGATAAAATTCTGCCGGAATCTCAGAAAGAACTGAATCCGTTCTTAGGCTGGCGCGGTATCAGGATATGCCTGGATAAAAAAGAAACTTTCCTTGTCCAGCTAAGGGCAATTTTAAGGGCATCTGCAGGAGGCAATATAAAAATTATGCTGCCTATGATTTCCGGAATTGAAGAAATCAAAAAAACATTTGAATACCTTGAAGAAGCAAAACAGCAGCTAAGGCAGCAGAATGTAAGGTTCGATGAAAACATTCAGGTGGGAGTAATGATAGAAATTCCTTCTGCAGTGCTGCTTGCTGATGAAATTGCAAAAATGGTGGATTTCTTCAGCATCGGTACAAATGATCTGGTTCAGTACACTTTAGCTGTAGATAGAGACAGCAGCCTGGTTTGTGAAATGTATGAAAAATTCCACCCTGCTGTTCTCAGAATGATTGAAATGACAGTTAAGGCTGCCAATAAAAATAACATCCCGGTAAGCGTTTGCGGCGAAATGGCCTCTGATCAGTATGCCAGCCTTCTGCTTATAGGACTTGGTATTACCGAGCTTAGCGTTGTTTCTACTGCATACCTTCATATTAAAAGGCTTATCAGGCTTATCAAATTTGAAAATGCGCAAAAAGTAGCTTCAAAGGTGCTTACAATGAGCACTATAAATGAAGTTAAGGATTATATAGAAGATTGTTTTAATAAAAATATCGGCGAAAAGCTGAATGTTTCAATTTGAATTATAAATGATAACAAGGTCAGAAATAGAAATTCACGATAACTCAGGTATGTTCAGTATTATTTCAGCATTCCCTGAACAGCTTAAGCAGGCATTTGATATCGGTATAAACATTGCCCTGAAAAATGAATATCCAGGTATTAATAATATCATCATAACCGGGCTGGGAGGTTCAGCTATAGGCGGAGATCTAATCAGGAGCTGCCTGCAGTATGAAATTAATATACCTATACAGGTCAACAGGAATTATTATCTGCCTGCTTATGCCGGAAAAAATACACTTGTTATCGTTTCCAGCTATTCCGGCGATACAGAAGAAACTATATCGGCATATAATGATGCTGTAAAAAAAGGATGCAAAATTGTATGTATCTCTTCAGGCGGCAAGTTAACAATTATGGCAGAAAATGACGGCTATGACAATGTAAAGCTGCCCAGAGGATACCAGCCCAGGTGTGCTCTGGCTTTTTCATTTATTTCTTTATTAATGCTGTTTGTGAAGCTTGGATTAATTAAAGAAAGAGATAACGAAATTTCCGGCCTTATAAAGCTAATGGAAGAGCGTTCTATGATTTATTCATATGTAGAAGGAAGTGATAATCCTGCAATAAAAATTGCAGGACATATTCAGGGTAAGATTCCGGTTATTTATTCATCAAATGACCTGCTTGACGCAGTAAATTTGAGATGGAGAGGACAGTTCGCCGAAAATTCCAAATCACTGGCTTTTGGCAATTTATTCCCGGAATTAAACCACAATGAAATAGTTGGGTGGCAGGAAAATTCAGAATTTTTGCGTAATTTTGCATTAATATTTCTTCTCGACAGGGAAGATAATCCCCGTATAGTTAAAAGGCAGAAAGTAACAAAAGAAATACTTGAGCCGTACAGGGGACTTGATATTGAGATCGTATCCGAAGGCAACTCAAAGCTTGAACGGATTTTTGATCTTGTTTACCTTGGCGATTGGATCAGTTTTTACCTGGCAATACTGTATAAAACAGACCCCGCGCCAATTGAAAAAATTAACATACTTAAAAATAAATTAATGGAGAGTTAGTTCCGTGTGGATTGAATTATTGATAGCAGCTATCAAAATAGCTACCGTTCTGGGAGTGCTGCTTATTTCCGTAGCGTATGCAGTATATGCTGAACGCAGGGTTTCTGCTTTCATTCAGAACCGGTACGGTCCGAACCGTGTCGGTTACGAAGGCCTGCTTCAGTCCTTTGCCGATGTTATTAAACTTGTTTTTAAAGAAGATATTGTTCCTGTAAATGCCAACAAGCCTATACATACCTTAGCCCCTATGATTTCTATTTTTGTTGCATTAACAACCATTGCAGTTGTACCTTTCGGGCACCAGATAGAATTGTTCGGAAGAATGATTGCTCTTCAGATCACCGATGTTAATGTAGGTATTCTTTATATCCTGGCTTTAACTTCGCTGGGAGTATATGGCATAACATTAAGCGGCTGGTCATCAAACAGTAAATATTCGCTTTTCGGCGGTATCCGTTCCAGCGCTCAGATGATTAGTTATGAGCTTTCAATGGGACTTTCAATTGTGGGTATAGTTTTAATTACAGGCTCATTAAGCCTGCAGGATATTGTAATGCACCAGTACGGCTGGATGTGGAATATGGTTCTTCAGCCTTTAGGATTTATAATTTTCCTTGTAGCCTCATTTGCTGAAACCAACAGGTCGCCTTTCGATCTGCCTGAAGCAGAACCGGAGCTTGTTGGGGGTTATCATACTGAATATTCCAGCATGAAATTTGCTTTGTTCTTCCTTGCTGAATATGCAAATATGATTGTAGCTTCTACTGTAATAACAACTTTATATCTGGGTGGCTGGCAGTTTCCGTATCTTCAGACTTTTGGCTTGCCTCCGATGGTTGTTTCCATATTACAGGTTCTAACATTCTGCGGTAAAGTAGCTTTTATGGTGTTCTTTTTCATATGGGTCAGGTGGTCACTTCCTCGATTCCGTTATGACCAGCTGATGAACCTGGGCTGGAAGGTTATGCTGCCGCTTTCAATTTTAAATATCATTGTAACTGCAATAGTAGTTGCTTTGTTAAAGTAATCAGGAAGTTTTAACAGAATTTTTAACTAATTTTGCTTAAAAAATGAAAAAATTATTTATTTCGGTATTATTTTTGTTCTTTTCAGCAGTTTATGGAAATATAAATGCTCAAGGGTATGATTTTGACCTTAATGATCTTGAAGGTAACAGTGTTAAGCTATCTGAATTAACAAAAACCGGTCCGGTTTTTGTACAGTTCTGGGCAACCTGGTGTGTACCATGTAAAGAAGAAATGAAAGTGCTTAACGAGTTATGGAACAAGTACAAGGATTCAGGCTTTGTATTTGTTGCTGTAACAATCGATGACCAGAAATCGGTAAGCAAGGTAAAACCATTCATCGAATCAAAAAGCTATAAATTCCCGGTATTGTTTGATACCGATAAAAATGTGTTCAGCAATTTCGGCGGGCAGGACCCTCCGTTTTCGGTGTTTGTTGACAGAACGGGAAATGTATATAAAACTTATTCCGGCTATATGCAGGGTGATGATGCTAAGCTGGAAGGGGATATTAAAGAAGCTTTAAAAATAGGAAAAAATTAAAATGCGAAAAATTACGGGGGCAGTTTTATTCTTATTTGTTTTTTGTATTTCATTTTCAGTTTCAATAATGGCTCAGCCAAAATTAAATATTAAAGTCTCTGCATCAAACCTGCTTCGTTACGGCAACGGTGTTGAAAACAGCGTTACAGCAGATGTAACCAAAAAATATTTCGAAGAACTTGGCGATGTAAGGCTGTTTGTCAATGATTTTACCGCAGGCGTAAGGTATGAATACGATGATCCTATCGAGTTCGGTAAAAGCCGAAAAGGGATAACAAGACGTTTCCTTGAATTCAAAAAAGATGACTTTAATGTAAGGGCAGGCAATTTTTATGATATTTTTGCAAGCGGCTTAACTCTTAATGCATTTGAAAGCCGCCCCTTAGGCTGGAATACTGAATTTGACGGAGCTAAGATAAATTACAAACATTCATTCGGTAAAAAAGGTAACATTAAGTTCAACGGAACACTGATTGCCGGCGGAATGGATTTTGTAGATATAAACGATACTTCCAGAACTGAAACATACAGCGTTCGCGCCGGTAATTTCAGTATCTCGCCTGTTAAGTATATCACACTGGGAGGTTCATATTTATATACTGACGGGAAAATTCCAACAGGAAATTTGATTACCGATATTAGCGCAGAGATATTCGAAGGAAACCTTGGATTAAATTATAAAGGATTCAGCCTGCTGTTTTCATATGCCAACAAAGTAACTATATCGCAGCCTAATGCAATATTTACGCAATCAAAAGCACCCAGAGGCGACGGTGCATATGGCTCAATTTCTTATACTACAGAAGGCTTTGGCATTACTGTTGATTATAAGAACTACAGGTTTAATTTAACTACACCTGATCAGCGGAGCGCTACAGATCCGTTCAAGGCACTGCCATTTCAGAACGCACCTTCCTGCATTAAAGTATATTCAACTACACTGCTTTCAAGATTTCCGCATAATGTAGATTTTAATGATGAGGTCGGTTTCCAGACAGATATTTTCTGGTCGCCAACCCCTAAGCTTTCAATTAATGCAAATGCATCTTTGACAAGCAGGCATTATGAATACTTTGATGCTGATACAACAACGCTGACAAGGTATGAAAGGATTGACAGGTCAGCATTTCTGCCTTCCGCTGATAATAAATTTTCACCTTACTGGGAATTATTCCTGGAAGCTGAATATTATTTTAATAAAAATCTCAAAACCAAGCTTGGGGTTTCAAGGAAAACCAATGTGCTTTACAGCATAATTAATCCGGATGCCAGTGATATAATAAGAACATTCACAATTCCGCTGGAAGTACAGTACACATTTTCAAAGATATACGGAATCAAGCTTAATGCTGAGTTCCAGGAAGCATATAACAGCCTGCGCGCAGGTGATAAGAACTTCTGGAGCCAGCTGACATCGTTAAGCATTTCACGCTCGCCTAACCTGATAATTTCAGGGACTGCGGAGTTTACAAATGATGAAGAGGACCCCTCAGGCAAAAAACGCTGGATAAAAGGCGAAGTATCATACAAATTCACATCAGCTAATATAATTATGCTTTCATACGGAGCAGAGCGGGGCGGTATTCAGTGTACAAGCGGTATTTGCCGTTATGTAAATCCTTTTAACGGCTTCAGGTTAACATTAATAAATAACTTCAATTAATATAAGTTATATGAAATATATTAAGTATTTTTTAGTATTGGTTGCTGCTGTTATTATTCACGGATGCGAAAGCAACGATACAACAACAAACTCGGTTTATATACCGCAGCCTGTGAATAAAAAAGTGCTGGTCGAATTTTTTACCAATGCCGGCTGCAATCCCTGCGTGGCAGCTCACGGTTACCTTGACCAGATAAACCTGAACTCAGGGGCTACAATAAACGATACCAGCGTAATAATATTAAGCTATCATACAAAATATCCTTATATCGGCGATTCATTGTACAGGGCTAACATTCCGCATAACCAGGGCAGAAGCGATTATTATGGTGTGAATAATACACCCCAGGGCAGGCTTAACGGGGTAAGCATGGGGCAGTATTCATCATCTACATGGAGCGCCCAGATAAATGCTGAATTTATTACAACTAATTATCTGAATATAGCACTTTCCAATACTTATGATGAAACACTGGATACAGGCACTGTTACTGCAAATATAAGCCTGGTAAATGCGCTGCCATCTTCAAATACTGTTATACATATGGTAATTATTGAAAATCATGTTGAATATGTAACTGCGCCCAACGGAATAACTAAACCTGATGATGTTATGAGAACAATGATAACCGGAGTGAACGGTGAAGCTGTTACAGTCGGGCAAAATTCAACAGTAAGCAAGTCATATGGTCTTAACAGCAGGTGGGATCCGGAAGAATGTTATATTATTGTATTTATTCAGAACCCTGATACTAAACAGGTTTACGGAGTTGAAAGAATAAAAATTATTCAATAAATTTAAAAAAATATTTTTAATTTAAAAGCAGCATTTTTGCTGCTTTTTTATTTATGTAATTTAGGCAGAATATAATCTGTTTACGGTATAAAATATCATTTTAAACATTGAAAATTATAGCTTTTTAAGTGATTTTATTTCATGAAATATTGATTAGTTTTGAGTAAAACTGATTGTTATATGAATAATTTAAAATCATCATTGTTCTTACTGGTTCTGTTAGTAACAGTTAATTCCGTTACTGTTTGTCAGTCTAACCGGAAAATGTACGGTGTTACAATTGATGCTGTTAACAATATTAATAATATTGTTACAGCAATTTCCAATCACAGGTACAGAATGACTACAAGGATAGTTTTCGATGAATGGATGCCTGCAACCAACTATTCAGTGGCTGTGAATAAACTGGATAGTGTTTGCGTTATTATGGGTGAGCTGCTAGACAGCTATTATGTAAATGATTACACAGTTGCCCAGTATAAAGCAAGAACTGATGAATATATGGGATTGCTTGGAGGCAAAGTAGATATTTGGGAAATTGGCAACGAGGTTAACGGCGAGTGGCTTGGAAATAAGGATTCAGTTTTAGCAAAAATTAATTATGCTTATAATAAAGCAAGAGCATTGAATTACAGAACTGCATTAACGTTGTATTATAACAAAAACTGCTGGGAAAACCCGCAGAATGAGATGTTCCGCTGGGTGAATGCAAATATCAGCAATGATATGAAACAGAACCTGGATTATGTACTTGTATCTTACTACGAAGACGACTGCAATAACCTGCAGCCAAACTGGCAGGTAGTTTTTGACAGCCTGCATGTAATTTTCCCGAATTCAAATCTGGGCATTGGGGAGTGCGGCACAACTAATACAGTCCGCAAGGAAGAATATATAAACCGCTATTACAGAATGAACATTACTACTCCCAGGTACATCGGGGGGTATTTCTGGTGGTATTACAGGCAGGATTGCGTTCCCTGGACAACAAAACCGCTGTGGGGTGTGCTTGAGTATGCTATAAGGGCATCTGTGCTTATGAATGATAATTATAATAATGAATTGATAAGGGATGGAGATTATTGAATCAATTAGTAATTAGGAATGAGTAATTAGTAATTAAAAAAAGTATTTTAGATTGTTCAAAAATTCAATTGCGGCTAAAGCCGCAGTTTACTTAACAAAAAGACCACGAGCTAAAGCTCGTGGCAACTCATTCTTGCTTTTTGAGTAGCTCCGCCCTTTAGGGCGGACGGAAAGGTATCACCCAAAACCCGCGGCTTTAGCCGCAATTTTAATACTAATAAAATATTGT
>LLZO01000120.1 GCA_001567545.1 Candidatus Tepidiaquacellales bacterium OLB5 | reverse complement strand
TCAAAAACGTATATGTTTTTTCTTTTGCATCCTTAGTTGATGTAACATCGTGTTTTGGGTTGCTTGGATTTGCAAATCCGTGTCCTGCATCGTAAATATATATGCTTACCGGTATATTAAGTGCTTTCAGGTTCTCTTCAAATTTTCCGGCGACCTCCGGGGTTATCCTTGCATCCTGCTTTGCAAATATTCCAAGCACCGGCGCTTTCAGCTTTGCTAAACGTTCTGTGTTCTGCTCCGGCATTCCGTAATAAATCACACATGCTTTGCATTTATCGCCAAGCTCAATTGCAGCCTGGTTGCTCCATGAGCCGCCAAAACACCAGCCGTAAGATGCAAAAACTGCATCACTGCCGGCATAATCCTTTGCCCCGTTAATAATGGTAACGGCTCTTTCGTTATTTACAGACTGCACATACTTAACGGCTTCATCATTATTGGTTGCAACTTTGCCGTCATACAGGTCAATTGCCAGCACATTTACATTTCCAAGTGTTGAAGCAACTTCTTCAGCTTCACGCTTTATATAATCGTTAAGTCCGTACCATTCATGGAACAGGAACACCCAGTTATTTGTGGGACTATCGGCTTTAACCTCATACCCGTTTGCATCAACACCATCGCCGGTTTTATAAGTTATCATTTTGCCTTTTCCGTCTGTGAAAGTAAAAGCAAGCGGCTGCGGATGTTCATTCTTAAAGCTCTCGTCATTTCCGAAAGTTGCCATTATGTTAGGCGCAGTAATATCGCTGCCGGTGGAGCCTTTAACTTCGCAGCAATCATCTTTGGATTTCATTTCTGTTGCTGAAGTTTTTTCTTCACAGCAATCATGTTTCTGAGAATATGTAATGTTCATAATTGTAAAAAAAAGGATGAATGAAAGCAGTATTGATTTCATGGTCATATAATTTAATTTAACTGGATTTACCTGGTAAAACAGTTAATAAGGGTTCAGAGTTTCAGGTTTTTATCTAATTTCTGCTTAATATCTTCAAAACCGCGCTTGCCAAGCAATGCAAACATATTCTTTTTATATGCTTCGACACCCGGCTGGTCAAACGGATTCACACCAAGCAAATAGCCGCTTATTGCGCATGCTTTTTCGAAGAAATATATAAGCCCGCCAAGGTTTTCTTCATCAGTCTTTTCAATTGAAATACTGATATTAGGCACACCTCCGGATACATGAGCAAGCATTGTGCCAAGCTCTGCCATTTTATTTACGTCACTTAACTTTTTTCCCGAAAGGAAATTTAGCTCATCAAGATTTTCCTTATCATCTGGCACAATTAAGCTGTGCTTTGAGCTTTCAACTCTTAACGCGGTTTCAAAAATATTGCGTATTCCTTCCTGAATCCACTGGCCCATTGAGTGCAGGTCTGCAGTAAAGTTAACACCTGCGGGAAAAATCCCTTTCCCTTCTTTTCCTTCTGATTCACCGTAAAGCTGTTTCCACCACTCAATTATATAATTCAGGTTTGGTGTGTAACTTGCCAGTATTTCAATCACTTTTCCATTCTGATACAGGGCATACCTTGCTGCTGCATAAAGGTCAGCCGGATTTTCATCAAGGGGTTTCTTTTCAGCGCATAAATTCATCATATTTTTTGCGCCGTTTAAAAGCTGCTTTATGTTAAATCCGGCAGCAGCTATAGGCAGCAATCCAACCGGGGTTAATACAGAAAATCTTCCGCCAACATCATCCGGAATTATAAAGGTTTTGTATCCTTCTGTATCAGCCATCTTTTTTAGCGCGCCTTTGGCTTTATCAGTTACTGCCGCTATGCGGCTTTTTGCTTCAGGTTTTCCGTATTTTGCTTCAATGTGAGCTTTCAGCAGCCTGAATGCAATAGCCGGCTCGGTTGTAGTTCCGGATTTGGATATTACAATAATTGAATAGTCATATTTATCCAATAGCTGTATAAGCTCATAGTGATAATCTTCGCTGATATTATTTCCTGCAAAAAGTATAAGCGGAGATTTCCGTTCATTTTTATGCAGCAGTGAATTAAAATTACCGGAAAGTGCATCTATCACAGCCCTTGCGCCCAGATATGACCCGCCAATACCAATTACAACAATAATATCACTTTTTGCTGTCAGCAAAGCTGCGCAATCATTTATCTCATTTATTTCGTTATCGGATACATTGCCGGGCAAGTTCAGCCACCCCAGGAATTCACTTCCTTTGCCGGTTTTGCTGTACAAAGATTTATTTGCATCATTAACTGAATCCTGTAATTTATTCAGGGAATCTGCTGATAAAAAACCGGTAACCTGCGAAATATCAAGCTTTAACATTGTATAAAAATGTAATGTTTATTTATTCAATAAAATCTTATCAAGATAAAAATCATCCAAACTGAATTGTGATTTCAGTTTTTCAATTTCAACAGTTTTATTCAGGTAAATATCTTCATTCGCTTCTTTTTTCACGGCGGTAATCATGATATTCTTGCTTGTATGTTCTCCGGAAATGAATTCAAACACTTTTGTTTCATAGCCGTATGATTCAAGCACAAGCGCACGCAGCCCGTCTGTTAAAAATGATGATAAATGTTCCTGCAGTATCCCGTGTTTAAAAACGCTTTGCAGCTCTCCGGGAATTTTTAAATGTTTCCTTATGTATTTCTGGCAACAGGGAGCAAGAATAATTATTTTAGCTTTAAGCGTGAGCGCTTTTGCAATTGCATCATCGGTTGCAGTATCACAGGCATGCAGTGCTATTACTATATCTGCTTTATTATGCTTAATATCATTAATGGAACCGTGAACAAATTTAAGATCATTATATCCGCATTCTTCAGAAATATTATTTGAAAGATTAATAAGGTCTTCGCGCTGCTCAACCCCTGTTACGCGGGCTTTTTTGCCGTGTGAATTAAGGAATGCATAAACCGCAAATGTAAGGTAGCTTTTACCGCTGCCAAGATCAAGGATATCAAGCTCATTGTTTCCGGCAAGTTCGCTTGATTCCACAAGTGAATTAAGGATTTCTATAAATTTATCTACCTGGCGGAATTTATCATACTTTTCGCCGCGCACTTCGCCTTTGGCATTGGTAATGCCAAGCAGGTTAAGCCATTTTTCCTTAGAGTCAATATACCGTGTTTTTATCCGGTTGTGTTCCTTGATCTCAACACGGCTGAATGATGCTTTCCGTGTGAATGTTCTGGGTACTCGTTTTTTGTTATATTCCAGCACAAAATCATTTTTGGTGGAAAACAGCGTAGCAGAAAGAAAATTCTGCCCGGTTTCCGCGGTAATTATTGAAACCGATTCATCGATATCATGATTTTTAAATACATCGCGTGTTTTATATTTATACCTGAATGCATATTTAATTTCATCTTTAATTTTTACAGGCGAAATATAAATATTTTCAAGGCCGTCTTCGTTTCCGCGGTATTTTCCAAGGGTGAATTTAACGAACGTATTTTCTTTCATTGAGCTTTTTACAAGCGAAATAAATTCACTTTTAAGCTCATCAGTATTATTTTTTTCTTTAGGCATTTTGTTATTTTTCCCGGTAATTTATATTTTACCGGCATTATTTGATATCCAGGTAAAAACATTTGTACAGTGCTTCCTTTTCAAAACCTTCCCTGAAGTACATATCTGCTGCTTTATCATTTTCACCGTTTACAGAAAGCATTACCTTTTGAATTCCTGAATTAGCTGCAAATTCAATTCCTGCCCTTAACAGGTTTTTACCGAGTCCTTTGCCCTGGAAATCATTTATCACAGCAACAGCATCAATAAAATATATTTCACTTCCTTTATGATTGTCTTTTGTGATTCCTATTGAGCCTACCGGCTTATCATTATACCAGAGTAATTTCATTCCTTCCTGCAAATATCCCTTTTCCAGCTTCCAGTGCCTTATTTTCTCCGGGGTCATTCTTACATGCCCAAGTGAGTGACCGAATGCATCATTTATTACAGCGCACCAGCTATCTTCATCGATGTTTTCACGGAATGTTTTCAACTCATACCCTGCCGGAAAATTTGCCTGCTTATTTTCTGTATTATGCCTGATAAGCACCCATGCAAATCTTCTGGCGTTAAAGCCAGGTCCTCCCATATTTTTGCAATATGGCTGTAATTATCTTCAATAAAACCGTAAATAGAAGTGAGCCCATGAGTATGAAGCAGTATACTGTTTAACAGCTTTAAATATGATAAATAATCACCATCAGCAGCATGAAACATACGCAGGCGCGCCTGCCTTACTTCCCTGTATTCCGGATGCAGCATTAATGCGGCAGCGCCGCGGATTTCTTTTCCATTTACCAGTAAATATACCGGATCATTTTCGTTTATTGTAAAATCATCCACCGGGGGGAATGATTCATCCTGCTCATGCGAATATTTGGCATAGTATTCTTTGAAATCAGGGATTAGATTTTCTGTAAGCTTAATAATTTTCATTTAAAATTCAAATTTTGAAAACATGTAATATTTCCGGTTATTTATTAACATTGAAGTTCGTTCAAACCCGTCAATATCTTCACTATTGTAGCCGGATAATTTAAGAGTTTCCCTTTCAAACGGAATAATAATTTTTTTAACATATGAAGCATCAACAAGCTCTGAATCACTGCCGCAGGAGCCTGTTGGCGGCTGGTACCTTCCTCCAGCCAGGTATTCAGAATAAGTGATATTAAGCTCTATGGTTTTCCCTTTTAATACCCAGCTGCCACCGTATGAAATTTCCCTTTTTGCACAATCCATCTGGTTATAATGAAAAGTGAATGTACCGTCTTCATTGAAAGTATACGTTTCATCATATCCTGCGGCTACATAAGGCACAGCCTGCCATGAGCCTATAAGATCTTTAGCAGTCTGAGTAAATACAAATTGTGTAACTAAAATTAAAAACACTAATAATTTAATCATAATTTTTTAATTACTTTTAAAGAATACATTAACGGAAATTTGCCTTCCATTCCTTCAATTTCCCACCAGCCGGCTTTATTCTGAACTGCTTTACTGAAGCAGTTGTAATAGCTGTACGGGTATTCCTTAAACTCTGTTATCTGCAGATTTTGTTTCATCAAAGCTGTAAATATTTCGCTAAAAGGATGATTCCACCCGTAAGATAACAGGTTAATTTCTGTATCACCGTCAGTATAAGTTTTTTTTACCGGTTCAATTATAGCTTCATCGTTGAAATAAGAATATTGTAATTTTGAATACTCTTCATTGAACATCCACAAAAAGGGATGGAATTCTGCAATAAAGAACATCCCTCCGGGTTTAAGGAAATATGAAATAATATCAGCCCATTTATCCAGGTCAGGCAGCCAGCCTATTGTTCCGTACGATGTAAATACAATATCGAATTTTTTATCAAGGTGCTGTTTTAGATCATAAACATCAGAGCAGATAAATTCAGC
>LLZO01000119.1 GCA_001567545.1 Candidatus Tepidiaquacellales bacterium OLB5 | reverse complement strand
GTTGATGCGAGGTAGAATGTTCAATTAACCACGTCACCCGCCATTGAGCCAAACGCCTGTTACCACCAGTTATTCTTTCGTTTCGCATCTGTTTTCAATTACGTTTAGGAGTCTGTCTTGAAAGTCTATTAGGATTATATCGCCCCAAAATTTACCATAAAAATTGATTGTTGAAGTCAACTGATAACTTGAAGAAAGTGTCAATTTTACTTGTCCGTTTTTTAGTTCGGTAAGTTCGTATGTTGCGTCAACAAAATTGAAATAGTTTCCATTCAAAACGTGTTGGTCGAATACTTTTTGTCTAACCGTTGAAGGGTCAATTTTTATGTCGAAGGAAGCCTTCTTGTTCTCTTCGTATTCCGTTATTGTTTCAATGAACATTAAACCACCTTCAAAATTTCCTATTCTTTGTCCACCAATTTCTTTCTTGTCGACAGTTGCACTTATTGGTCGGGGAATTCCGATTGAATTGAAAAATCCTGAATTGTATTCTTTCAGGTCAATTGTCTGAACTTCTACAATATTATTCCAAATTTTTTCTGGTGTTGCGTCTATAATAACTTCACTTTTTACATTGTAAATGTCAGAAGGGCTTTTTATGTATTCTTCGATTGGTGCAAAGAGAAAAGGTAGTAAAACCAATGTCAGAAGTTTCCCTTTACTTTTTTGTCTGTTAATCTGAACAATTCTATAAATCAACGCTCCAATTGTTCCTAAAATAAAAAATGGTGCTGCAAGAACCAATAAGCAAATGAAGTCTTCAATACCAAATAAGAACATTGTCAAAAAGAAAGTCAAGACTGTCAGCCAAGGAATAAAAATAATGTTCTTGTAAGATTTGAGTTTGTCATTGTCAGCAAACATTAAGGGAATAATACCCAAGATTGTCGGAATGATAAATAAATATGTTACCGAAGCCAAAGTTGCTTTTTGTCCGAATACCAACCTTGTCACAAGTCCGTATGCGATACCAAGTGCAATCCCGATAATTAGTAGTCCGTATTTTTGTTTTAGTCGTGTCATTCTATAATTGGTGGTAACGGTTCGCGGCTTGGCGAAGGGCGGGATTTTTACCACCAAGTTTCATACGAAGCACAAATGCTGAACCTTGCACAAATATTTCCACGAAGCACGTCAGCCCGCCTTTTGCCAAACCGCTGTTAGTGGCTGCCGTTCTTTCTTTCGCATCAACTTTGTTTGTTGTCATACTCTAAATTACCCTTTGCAAGATTATGTGTTTCACAAAGCACTTGAAGATTTTCTAAAACTGTCTCGCCACCTTTTGACCAAGGATGAACGTGGTCAAAGTGAATGTTGTCTCCTGTCACAGTAACACCACAAAGTCGGCATTTATTTCCGTCACGCATTAATACCTGAACTTTGAGCCGTTCACTTGGAAATCTTTTTGTCTTATGTTTGAAAACAATTTCAGTTTGAGTAAAGGGTTCTTCAACTTCAATAGTCATTTCGTCCTCGTGATTGTCGGAATTGATGAATTGAACAAATGCTTCAAGTGCTTTTCTCCAGGTACCAAATTTTGCTGTGTATTGGTGCGTAGAATATTTGGAAACGGAACCTTTCAGGTCTCTAAACACAGGTTGTCGTCCAATGCTTAACCATACTTGCTCCATATTCTCAAATAACTCCTTCTCAGAAACATCTCGCTGTAAAACTAAATTTAATCCAGCTTTTTCGATTGCCTTATTCCAACTTCCGAATCGGACGCCAATTGTGCCAGAAGTAAATTTGCCACCATTGCTGTCGTACTGTCTTGACGAAATTTTATTTAGTCCCAGTTTTTCAGCTACTCGCTTGACGTCCTCAAGTAACTCGTTGTCTGGGATATTTCTGTTAAATTCTTTAAGTTTATACTTCATATTCTGTTGTCTGTCACGGTTGCCACTAACGGTTTGCGTGTTGCCGCAGTTGGCGATTTCGGAGCAGTTCACTGTCAACCTGCACAAAAGTTTGATAGGAGCACTCAGCTTCAATTTTGCACGTCACCGCCAATTGCGGCAACACGCTGTTGGCAGCTGGCGTTCTTGTTCCACCGTGTCTG
>LLZO01000118.1 GCA_001567545.1 Candidatus Tepidiaquacellales bacterium OLB5 | reverse complement strand
TAGCGGCTTTTTCAAATTCTCCTGTAAATGTTTCTTCTTCAGTAAACCTGCTGCAGTGTTCATCAAGCTTGCTATATTCAGTTTTATAATTTTCCATAAAAACTGAACGGGATTTTGCATCTGCCCAGTAATCGATCGTTATCATAATATTTTCATCAGCAGCTTCAACAAATAATTCTGTTCCTTTATAACCTTCTGACAATCTGAATAATTCAGCCCATTTGCCGCTTCCTGAATATATTTCCTTAAATTCCTGTATAAATTCCTTTTTAACCCTGTATTTCCAAAGATAACAATACATATTCAGATCAATATGCCAGCTTATACTTTACATATACTCCGAATGTATAGTATAGCTTCTTAAGCCTGGAAACTTTAGCTTTCTTCTGAAAAACATTGTAATTCATTTTTTCGATCTTTTCCAGGATGTTGAAATATATCTTCTGCATAATCCTTGCCGGAAAAAGCTGTTTCCTGTCTTCTTTGGCAAATGATTCATTAGCTTTTTCAAAATATTCCCTTGCGCGTTTGCATTCAAATTTCATTAGCTCAACAAATGAATCATTATACCTGAAATTAAGCAGGTCATCTTCTGTATAACCGAACTTTTTCATATCTTCTTCAGGCAGGTATATTCTTCCGTTCATAGCATCGTATTTTATATCCCGCAGTATGTTTGTCAGCTGCAGCGCTATACCCAGATTTACGGCATACTGTTTGGCATTTTCAGTTTTATAGCCGAATATCTCAATGCACATTAGTCCAACGGTAGCTGCAGCGCGGAAGCAGTACTGGTATAATGTGTTAAAATCCCTGTAGCGTGATACCTGCAGGTCAGATTCCATACCCTTAATAAGCTCAAAGAACGGCTCTACAGGAATATTGAATTTTTTTATTATCCGGTTTACCTGGTTAAGCAGTGCATAATTTGAACTGCCTTTAAGCGACTGCTCAAACTCATTCCGCCACTGCCTTATCTTTCCGAATTTTATTTCAGCAGTATCATTTTCATTGTCAACAATATCATCAGTCTGCCTGCAGAAAGCATAAACCGTATTAATGGCCTCAAACTTATCCTTTGGCAGCAGGGAGAACGAATACAGGAAGTTCGTTTTGCTGCTTTGTGTTATTTCAATGTGTTCTGTTGACAAATGTTAACTTAATTTAAAATCGTGAACTTAAAAAAATCTTTAATTTATCAAACCCTGATATTTTGGGTCTTTGAACCAACACGTTATAATCTATTTCCTGTATCTTCTTTAAAATTGTTGTGCCGCCAAGCCATGTTAGTTTAAGTTCTTTTGAAAGCTTTTTGGTTTTATTGTTTGCGGCAGTAAGCTCAATAAGCTTTTTCCCTTTTTCAAAGATCTTCCATGTACGTTCTGTTTCAAATTTTATCAATTCCCTGAAATTACTGTTATCCTGCTTCATTTCAAGCTCTTTATATGAATACCCGAATTTTTTTAATATCCTCTTCGGGAATATAAACCCTGTTCTTAGCCAGGTCAACAGAAACATCCTGCCAGAAGTTTGTAAGCTGCAAAGCGGTACAGATATGGTCAGAGTATTCAAAAAATTCCGGGTCCTTTACCCCGAAAATCATCAGTACAAGCCTTCCAACGGGATTGGCTGAATTTCTGCAGTAAGCCAGAACTTCATCAAATGTTTGATACCTGTTCTTAACTACATCCTGCCTGAAGGCATTCAGAAGCGCTTCAAGTGTTTCAACGGGAATGTAATTATCCCTTACTGTTTTTCCCAGTGCTATGAATATCGGGTCATATGCCTTGCCTTTGTAGCAATCCCTCAGTTTTTCGTTCCACTCATCAAGCAGGGCAAGCCTTTTTGGAGCTCCGCCCAAGATGCCTTCTTCATCAGCAAAATCGTCTGCTGCGCGGGCAAATGCATAAATTGAATAGACATATTTACGTTTTTCCTTGGGAAGCAGAAGCGATGCTACGGGGAAATTTTCGTAATGTGCCCTTGCGATATCTTCGCAGTATTTAAAAGAACTGTTATATAATTCATCTTTGCTGAAAAGATGCTCTTTATTAACCAGGCTGCTTTTGTTAACAATCGTTTCTTTAAGTTGTACCATTATTCCTGTGGCAAATTGCGCTATTTAACATAGCTTGCCGTATAGAATTATTCATTGCAATAAAATTGCAATTAAAATTACCGTAAATTAATTGATTAAATGATGAGTGCGGATTTCCGTAAATATGCTCCCTGGCTTCGCCATAAAGATATATTTCCGGAATCAAGAATGTGATAAGTTATCAGATCTATTTTGTGGTTAACAGATTTAGATAAATTTTTGACAAATGCGTGGAATGAAATTCCCGAGCGTTTGTAGATGAGCGCAAATAAAAGGATTATAAATCCTGATGAATTTGAATTTGCGGGGTCGCCCGGATTGTAGTAAAATGCCAGCCATATCATCGATAAAGCTGTGAATATAATCATCCAGAACCGCGTGTTATAGCTGGCTGTATGCGGTTTAAGGCGTTTCCAATAAAGATTATTGCACAGTTTGCGGTAGAACTCCATGGTCAAAAAGTTATTCAGAACCCAAATAACTTTAGCAAGAAATTCGCTCTTAAGCAGTAATTTTATTTGAAGTAATATATTCAAATTTTGATTGATTTTGTGATGTAAAGTTAAGGAAATATGTTTGAAATGTCAATTAAATGCAAAATTAATCTATACACTAATGTATAGATAAGGGGGTAAAATTTTGGAAACGATAAAAGTCATATTGTTGGATATATTTACTCATACCTCAATGCTTCGATCGGATTTAGCTTGGCAGCTTTGAAAGCAGGGTAGGTGCCGAATATTATTCCGATTAGCGAGCATACTATCAATCCGATCGCAACCCAGTCATACGGAATAGATACCGGGAAGCTGAAGATAGAGCCAAGCAGATTGCCTATGCCAATACCAACTGCAATGCCAATGAGACCTCCCAGCTCACACAACAGAATAGCTTCAAATAAGAACTGTGTTAAAATATTGCTTCTTTTAGCGCCGATCGCCATCCTGATACCGATTTCCTTTGTTCGCTCAGTAACTGTAACAAGCATAATGTTCATAATACCGATCCCAGCCGCAATTAAAGAGATAAATGAAATTACTCCTGCCCCGTATTTAAAATATACGGTAAAATTATTTGCTTCCCGTACAAGTGATTCGTTTGACCAGATATCGAAATCATTTTCTTCACCCGGCGGTACTTTCCTTATCTGCCTCATCAATCCAATTACTTCTTCCTGTGTTTCATCAAGCTGCGCTTTGCTGTAAGCAGATACAGTAATATTGATCGATCGGTCTCTTCTTGCCCCGTAGATCTTATCCATTGTGTATAAAGGGATAAGAACGATATTATCCTGGCTTTGACCCAGGTTTTCTCCTTTTGCTGTGAGTACCCCAACAACTGTAAATCTTGTACCGTCAATTTCTATTTCTTTATCTATAGGTGAAGAAAAGGGAAAGAGCTTATCAACAACTTCCATACCAACTACAGCAATATTCCGGGTTGATTTCACTTCTTCTTCTGTAAAAAACCTTCCGTCGCTTAAAGTGTGATTATTTGCAGGAAGAAATTCAGTAGTAACTCCCGCCATCTGGAAATTCGGATTAGTCTGCCCGCTGCCGTATTTTACAGTTTTACCTCCTGACCAGTCTTCAAGTCCGATATACTTTGGAAGAACAGCAAGCTCTTTAAGCCTGTATCCTTCATCTATTGTGATAGGCTTGCGTTTTTCATATTTGCGCCACCTGCCCGGACCGCTTACAAATGTGGCAGGCCATTTCTGAACCTGGAAAGTGCTTGTGCCAAGCTGGCTTAAGCCGCTGTCTATACCTTTCTGAAGCGCATCAAGAAGCGTCATAACCCCGATAATCGAGAAAACTCCAATAATTATGCCAAGCAGCGTAAGTGATGCACGCAGCTTATTGGCTCGTATTGAATTTAGGGCTGAAAATAATGCTTCTTTTATGTTCAATTTATTTTTTTATGACGGTTTAACTTTTCCGCTTAATGATTTTTTAATGCTCTTTAGCCTGGTTTTTTCTGATTCACTTTTACCGGAAGATTTATCCTTTTTGGATTTTTTCTTCCTTGTAAGTAATTGTGTAGTTGCTGTTGTTTTTATTACAGGCATAATTATTCTTCTTAGATACGAATCTATGTGCTGCTTTTTATATTTATTTCAGATAAAAATCTCTTTGAAAAATGAACTGATCTGTTTCAAACTCACACAGGTACCTGCCCGGGGGATAAGTACAGTTGCTTGACCTGCAGAACTCCATTTCCCACCTTACCCTGAATACCCCTGCCTTCAGTGTCTGGTCATTAATAAGATACATCAGTGTATTTCCTGTTGTATCACTTACGTTCAGCTTTAATGTTGTCCTAAGCGGAATATCAAGATCAACCCTTATAATATATTTTGTCTGCAGCTTATCCATTTTTATAATTACATCACTGATGTTATATTCTGAAGGAATATCCTTTTTTGTTCTTCGGATAATCACATCACTGGTATCTTTATCGATGATCTGTGAAAGTACACTTTCATTTATAATAAAGACCGCAATTATAAACAGGTAATTCATCATACTGCTAATACGAATGAAATTCCTTTTCTGCTTAATATTTTGCAAACCCGAAATCCACAATCCGAAATCCGCATTCCATTTCTATTCATACCTCAATGCATCTACCGGGTCAAGCTTTGAAGCAGAGAGGGCAGGGAAGAAGCCTGCTATTATTCCCGCTATGGCTGAAATTACCAGCGCAAGAACAACTACCCATAGAGGCATAGCCGTTGGAAGCAATACAGCATCAATTACCAAACTTATGGGAAATGCTATAAATAATCCAAGCAAACCTCCAACAACACAAATTGTAACAGCTTCAATAAGGAACTGAAGCAAAATTGTAGAGCGTTTTGCACCTATTGCTTTCCTGATGCCGATTTCCTTAGTTCTTTCCTTAACACTCACAAACATGATGTTTGCTATACCAATAGAGCCAACTATGAGCGATAAAAGCGTTATTGCTGTTCCGATCGTTTTTATAAGCCCGGTAAGTGATTCATAAGTCTGCTTGAATGCTTCCTGCTGGTTTACACCAAAATCATCTTTTCCGCCAATTGGAATCCTCCGGGCACGTTTCATAACACTGCGGACTTCTTCCTTGGTATCTTCCATGGCATCAACGCTTGGGGCTTTAACATTAATTGTTAATGAACGCCGTGTACCGAATATCTTAAAAAATTTATTTATGGGAATGATTATCCTGTTATCAAGGCTGAAAAGTCCCAGCATAGAACCCATTTTTTCATATGTACCTATAATTTTAAAGTTATGACCTTTTATCTGTATAACTTTGCCGATGGGATCAATACCGGCAAAAAAGGCATTCTTAATATCATAGCCGATAACACAAACAGCCCATCCGCCGTCACTTTCTCTTTTTGTAAAGAATCTTCCTTCGGCTACATCAAGCCCAAGAGTTCTCTGGTATTCTTCTGTTGTGCCGAATACAGGGATGTTTTCGCTTGTAAAATCCTGGTAAGTAACAAGCGCTGCGCTGCCAACTGTCGGACAGATTGATTCTGCGTTCACCATATTTTCAGCAAATGTCTCATAATCCTGCCAGTTAATATCACGCCTGTTCCTGTATACTTCCCAGTCTTCCTTTCCGAACCATTCGAATTTCTGAATATAAAGTACATCTGCGCCGACTGCTGCAATGCTTTTTTCAAAAGCGCGGTTTATGCCTTCAATTGCTGTCTGCAGAATGGTAACCGTCATAATACCTATAACAATACCAAGTGTTGCCAGAAATGATCGCACCTTATTTGCCCTGATGGAATTCAGGGAAATAACTACAGATTCCTTTATTTCAGTTAATAAATTCAATCCTGCTTATCAGTATTTCGAAAGTTCATTTTTGATCTTTCCATCCATAGCATCTTTAAAATCGTATTCATAATCAATATCCAGGGCTATATCAAAATTTTTCTGCGCTTCAGATTTATTTCCAAGCCTTAAATAACACCTTCCTATCTGGTAATAAGCTTCGGGAACCAGCCAGTTTTCATTTGGCGGATTTAAAGCAGTATTCAGCTTAAAATATTCAATAGCTTTATTATAATCTTTCTGTTTAAAGCTCAGCTGACCCAGCCCGTGATTTATCTGTGATTTAACATCATCGTTATAATTCATACCCTGTGCGCTTTGCAGGGTATTGTAATCCCTTGCCGCATCTGTAAGCTTGCCTGTTGCGCGGTTGTTATCTGCTGCTATCAGCAGGGAGTCTGTTCTTGTCAACGGAGCAGCTTCTCTTTCACGAAGCTTTCTGAGCCAGAATTTTTCCCACTGGTTTTCATCTTTTATGTCCGTTCTTGCTCTTCTGTAGAATTCCATTGCAGCATTTCTGTCTCCCATAAGCTCGAGGGATACACCTGTGCTGTAAAGCCTGTTGTTCTGGTTATCATCTTTGGTCAGCAGTGCCAGGAATTTTCTTCCGTATTCGGAAGATTTGTCGTAAATATTCATCCTGAAATATGCATTTGATAGCGCGCCGTAAGCAGACCTGAAAATAATTTCTGAATCTTTGCCTTTATTATATTCCAGAGACATCTCATATGCTTCTATAGCTTCGCTCATTTTATCCTGCTGGGCAAGCAAACCGCCCCATAACATCCATACTGCCGGACTCTGCGGGTACTTTGTTTTCAGTGATTGAGCGTATCCTTCAGCTTCCGGGTAAGATTCCTCGCGCCAAAGCATTAATGTTAAGTAAAACTTTGCTTCATTATTTGTGTATGTACCTTTATCACTTGCAATCTTTAAAAGGCGTTTGCCTTCATCCCTGTTGCCCGAAAACCCAAGAATATCAGTCAGCCAGCGCAGCTTTCTTGGTATAAAGCTTGTAAGATAATTATAAACTCCCAATCCCAATGCAGCATCGTGGTAATTCGGATTTTTTTCCAGCACAAAAGTCAGATTGTTGTTCCCGTCTTTAATTTCAGAAGCTGCTTTCAGGTAATTTTCACCCATAAATCCGATAGCAAAAGCCCTTATTATATAAGTCCACCCCAGGTAAAGCCTGGCATCGAGGTCATTTTCATTTTTATCTACAACTGTTTCGCATTTTTCAACCAGCTTATCGCTTAAGTTAAGGAATGTTTCAAAATCACTTTTGTTCCGTGTAAGCATTGCTTTCCAGTAGAATATAGTCTGCTCAAAAAAATGGCCGCGCAGGTCATTTGGAGCAATGTTCTTTGCTTCCTGGAATTTTGTTAATGCAAGCGGAAAGTCCATATTATATTCTGCATCAATACCCTGTACAATCAGTTCATGAACTTTACCGAAATCCTGAGATGCAGCCGGAACAATAATTGCTGCTGTCAAAAAAATAATTACCAGATACTTCTTGATCACAATTACCTCGTTATGATTTAAATATTTATGCCGTGACCGGACTTTTATTATTGATTTTAATTCCTTTATCTGTAATTTTATCCGTTTCTATCAACCCATCCCTCAGCTTAATTACCCTGTGAGCATGCTCTGCAATAAAATCCTCATGGGTAACAAGTATAATTGTATTGCCAAGCGAATGAAGGTTATCGAACAAATCCATGATTTCATCGCCGGTTTTGGAATCAAGGTTTCCTGTAGGCTCATCGGCAAGAATTATTGATGGATTATTTACAAGCGCTCTAGCAATTGCAACACGCTGGCGCTGGCCGCCTGAAAGCTCGTTTGGTTTATGCATCATTCTGTCCTGCAGCCCTACATTTATCAAAGCCTGTTCGGCTTTTTCAAGCCTTGTGGTTCTGGACATTCCCGAATAGATCAGCGGAAGCTCTACATTATGCAGCGCATTTGAACGGGGGAGCAGGTTGAATGTCTGGAATACAAATCCTATTTCCTTATTCCTGACAGATGCCAGCTCATTATCATCCATTTCGCTAACATTCTGCCTGTTAAGCTCATAATGACCTGATGTAGGTGTATCAAGACAGCCGATAATATTCATTAAAGTTGATTTACCCGAGCCTGAAGGACCCATAATTGCAACGTATTCATTTTTATGGATGGTCATGGATACTCCTTTTAATGCATACAGCTCTTCTGTTCCCATGACATAAAGCTTAACTATATCCTGTGTTTTAATTATTTCTTCCAAGGCATTACTCTTCCTTATCCTCTTTCTTCTTTACCTCGTTATCCACTTTAATTACTGACCCTTCTTCAAGTTCTTTGCTTATGGCTTTATAAGGACCTTTGACAATTACCTGGTCAGGTGTTAAACCTTCCAGAACTTCAATATACCTGTCATCGCTGATACCGGTTTTTACCTGTACCATTTTTACTTTAGTGGGAGTGCCTTCTTCTACAATAAACACAACTTCCCGGGGTTTTTCCTTTTTCTTCAGGTTCTCTTCTGATTTTCTTTTTACGTCTTCATCAGATTTTTCTTCGTTTTTTTCTTCTTCCCGGGCGGTTACGCATTGAATAGGTATCGAAATTACATCAGATTTTGAATTAACCTTAATATCAGCATTGCAGCTCATGCCCGGTTTTAACTGCACATCTTTATCTATTATCCTTATCTTAACTATAAAGTTTATTACCTGTTCCTGCGTACCCTGTCCTTTTGACTTTGCAGAATTGCTAATTTCATATACATAACCTTTAATAACACGATCGGGGAAAGCATCAACTTCAACATCTGCAGTATCGCCTATTTTTACATGAGTAATATCGGTTTCACTTACTTCGATTTCAGCATCCATTACCGAAAGATCTGAAACTGTCATGATAACTGTTCCTGCCATCTGCTGCGTACCAACAACTTTTTCACCCAGCTCGTTATTCATAGCTGTGACAATACCATCCATTGTTGAGCGTATTGTTGCTTTAGAAAGGTCCTGTGAGCTTTGCTGAAGCAATGCCAGGTTCTGTCTTACATTTGCATTGGAGCTTTTTACATTGGATACAGCCACTTCATATGCAATACGGGCATTATCCAGGTCTGATTGTGATACAAGACCGCTCTGGAATAGCTGCTGTGTTCTCTGCAGCTCAAGCTCGGCTTTACGCAGATTATTTTCAGCAACTTCAACCTGTGTTCTGGAATACTGTACTCCTGCCTGCTGCTGGTTAATTCTTGCGCCGTAAGTTTCTGCTTTAATTTTAACAAGCAGGTCTCCTTTTTTAACAGTATCGCCTTCTTTATACGGAAGCTGTACTATTTCTCCGCTGATCTCCGCGCTAATATCTACCTTTGTTTCAGGATTTATAGTACCGGTACCGGATACAACCTGTGTGATATTTCTTTTCGCTACTTTTTCCGTTTGTACGGTTACAATTTTATCTTTTTTGCCTGATGCAATAACTGCTATGACGATAAGCAGTAATACTCCTCCAATTATTGAGAACAGTAAGAGCTTTTTGCTTTTTTTCTTTTTAACTACCGGTTTAATATCTGCCATTTTAGTGAATATTTATTTCTGCCTTTAGAATATCTGTTTTGATCTTTTTTGAATTTAATAATTAAGTAATCCCTGGTAATATTCAAGCTGTTTCTGGGCAAGGATGAAATCATAAATGAGGTTTGATTTATTTATTAATATGTTATTAAGGTTTGTTGAAGCTGTATTTACATCCAGGACTGTGCCTAATCCAACCCTGTATGATTCTTCAGCAAGCAGCTTATTTTGTTCGGCATTTTTTTAGATTTCTGTCCGTTATCTCAATCTGTTTTAATAACGATCTAAGGTCAAGCACTGCTTTTTTGATCTGAAGTGCAATCTGGTTTTTGACGAGTTTAATATCTTCCTGAGCTGACCTGTAATTTATTTGAGCAAGCTGGCGCTGGTTATCAAGCTGAAAGCCCTGGAATATCGGATAACTTAAAGATAGTCCAATAGTAAATACACGCTGATTGGAAATTTTATCGATCTTATTTCCGCTTAAAGAATATGAGCCGAATCCGCTTAATACAGGGAAGTACTGGTTACCGCGTGCAATTTCAATATTTGTCTGCAGAATATCCAGGTTTTGTTCTGTAGTTTTCAGGTCATACCTGTTCCTGTATGCAGCAGCTACCAGGTTATCTGTGTTCTGGTTCTGTATTACATAAGCTTCCAGTGTTGAATATGGTATTTCTGTATTGAATTCATTTTCATTTACTGCATAATTTCTATCCAGCGGTAAATTTGAATTGTAAGCTAGATCGCTTAATGATTTGTTTACATTATTTTTGCCTGTTCTACAGCAAGCTCATTTTGTGCTACAACAACATCCTGCTGGTAAACATCTGACATTGTACGCCTGCCAACTTCAACAAATATCTTGATTCTCTCTAGCTGGGCCCGGGAATCTGCCAGTGTTGCTTCATTTATTTTAACAACCTGCTGCAGCTTTAGAACCGTGACATAATCTGCAATTATTTTTACTGCTATATCCTGTTTTTGCTTTTTTAACTGAAGCTGGTACTGCTTCTTAGTAAGCTTTGCAAGGTCTATCTGGTCATAACTTGTCATACCATCAAACAGAGTGACATCAGACCTTAATGAGAGGCTGAAATTATCGCTGGTTTCATTGGTTTCAGGTACCGGTATAGTTATTCCGTTCTGATTTATTGAACCGCCTTTTAATACCTGGTTAGATCTTGTCCAGCCGGTGGAAAATTTAAGGTCAGGAAAAAGATTCCCGTATCTTGCCCTGATATTGCTTTCCTGGGCATCAATATTATAATTGATTTTGGCAATATTTGGGTCGTTATTATAAGCGTGCTGAATAGCTTCCTTTAATGTAACGCGGATCTCCTGGGATGCTGCTGATCCGGTAAAAAGAATTAAAATAAATAATGCGGAAAATCGTATTTTCTTCATATTTTTGCTTAATGAAAAGAAGTCATCCTGATTAATTACTAAGACGGTAAAATACCGCTTTAAGTTTCAAAAAATAAGTCATTTTTAAAAATATAATGTAAAAAAATGTTATTTTTTTAAAAATTTATGAATGCAACATTTGTTTTTAAATATGTATTTTATATTATAAGTTTAGATATTTAAATTAATAAATAATTACAGTTATGAATCTTTTATTAAATTTAATTTTACTGTCTCTGTTAGTGTTTTCTTCAAACTGCGGTTCAAAAAATAAAAATGAAAACAAAGAGGTCAGTATTCCGAAATCCGGAGATATAAATTTTGAAATTTTCGTAAATAACCTTGAAGTTCCGTGGAGCATAGTATTTACATCGGGTGAAAGGGTCCTGGTAAATGAACGCCCGGGCAGGTTAAGACAGATCATAAACGGAAAGCTTGAAAATAACCCTGTGAAAGTTTTCAATGATGTTAAAAGCGGGTCTGAAGAAGGATTAATGGGGCTGACCCTGCATCCAAAATACAGTGAAAATAAATATATTTATATAAGCTATGCTTATGAAAAAAATGATGATATTTGGGTTAAAGTAGTTCGTTTTAGGGATAATGGTT
>LLZO01000117.1 GCA_001567545.1 Candidatus Tepidiaquacellales bacterium OLB5 | reverse complement strand
TTTTAAAGTCCACGTATTTCTGCAGCAGGTAATTTTTTATATTACCCTCCTTTTCAAATGATACCAGCCATGTACTTGGAGTAACTTCAACAACTGTTGCGCCGTTATAATTTGCGCTTTGCTTAAAAATTTCTGTTTCAAGAAATGATGCAAGATCTTCATCATCGCTTTCATTCAGAAAATCAATAAGTATTGATGATGCAAATTTTTTCCTCTGTGGTCAGGTTGGTATCGGAAGGATTATCAGTCTCATCATTTGGATTCTGGTTCTGAACTTTCTGCTGATCCTTCTGCTGTGTAATTACTTTATCATCTCTTGAGCAGCCCGTGATAAATACAAAAAAGAAATATTGTTGATATTGTTTTAATTGCCATTTTGTAATTGATTTAATTCTTTTTGAAATAAAATGTATCTATTTTTTAAAAACTTAGAATAAGATGCTCTAAAACTTTTATTAATATTATTTGTACCACTTTTAAACTTATTTTCAAATTTTTCTAATTCTTTAATATCCTTAAATGGAAGTAATTGTGATTTAAAAAAATATTGTTCGGACTTTGTGTTTTTGACGGTGCTATTTTTTTCTTTTAACCATACACTTGGAAGTTTATTTCCTTTAGAACTATTTAATGATTTTGATAAATAAATTACATTTAATAAACAATTAATGTTGCTATTTAAATACTTTCCTTTTTTAAACAGATCATATGGATAAAAATGATCATCTTCTTTCTTCGATTTCTTTTGGTCGCTTTCATGTTTATAAATAATTTCGTTATTAATCCATTTAGGATTTCTTCCCCAAATCATTAATTTGATTGAGTTTTTAAGAGCTGACTTACCTGTGTGAATATTCACTTTTAGTAATTCATTTAATGTAACATTATATTTGGGAATATTTAAAGCTATACCTTTTGTAGCTAATAATTTTATCTTGTAAGGATCCCTGCTAATATTAAAATTATATTCTTTACCAACATATCTACTTCCAATAGAAGTTCTCCAAAAGAGTTTTTTTTAACTCTTTTATTCTCTTATCTAATGCTTTATTTTTTGATAATAAAAGAAGACAGCTAACATAGTGATTAAAGTTTGAGATGGTAGTTCGTTTAAATCGCTAATTTGAATTTCCTTTTTTAAGAATGAAATAGTGCTGCATATTGAATCAATACATTTTTTTAAAATATTTTCATATTTTTTGCTTTTCTCATTCCTAATCATTTCCGCGATTTTCTTTAAATTTTTCACTGATATATCAACATGATTTGATTTAAAGATTTTTTATTATCTAGTTGAATTATGATGCTCATAAGATGAATATAATTAATATTTGGTACCTTAGAACTTAAAAGAGTTTTGTTAGAATATCTCCATATTCTTAAATATTTACCGAGATTTGATTTTTTATTCCAAGTTTCTGATAAAAAGATAAAATCTGTTGATATTTTTGTTCCGGATTGATTTATTCTTTCAAAAATGTTTACTGCATTTTCATATTTATTTTCTTTGATAATAATTAATGGAAATTTATATTTATTTAATTTTTGTTTGAATAGTTTATGATTAAATTCCGAATTATAATCTTTTGAATATATTAATTTAGGTTTAAGTCCTTTTTTGAAGAAAAATCTTTCAAATTCTATTACTTTTTTTTGATTTGCAAATAGCTTCAAATTCATTCTTGACTTTTAGGAAATTTTGTTGTGAGTATAGAAAACAAATAGTTGAAAGTCTTTGCTGACCATCGATAATTAAATATTGTGATTTATTTTTGTTTGAATGATAAATTGATCGTGCTTCAATATTTTTGTTTATTTTTTCCAAATAATAAAACTACCTATTGGATAGTAGTTAATTAAACTATCAAATAAATCTTTTATTTGTTTAATTTGCCATACATAGTCTCGTTGAAATTCTGGAATTGACACTTTGTTTCTTTCAATGAAACTAATGAGTTGTTGTATACTTAAAGATTTAATGGTTAATGTTTTAGTTGTTATAATAGGTTATTAAAAACCCACGGCAGTATGCCGTGGGTTATGTGATATAGTTAATGTGTAAATTATTTCAGTTAAATTAATTTTAAACTATTTAATAAGTTCAAGCTCCCTGCCTATTTCACCAAACAGCTCCAGCATTCTGTCCAAATGCTCTTTTTCATGTGAAGCCATGTATGATGTGCGCAGCATTGAAAGATTCGGGGGAACGCCCGGCGGCACAAATGCATTTGTAAAAACACCGGCATCAAAAAGCTTTCTCCAGAAAATAAGCGTTTTTTCGAAATCACCGAGTATTACAGGAACAATACCCGTTATACCTTCAATAATAGTATATCCCTGTGCTTTAAGACCGGCACGCATGTAATCTGCATTAGCTATCAGTTTACCAATTCTCTCAGGTTCTGCTTCAAGGATTTCCAGTGCAGCCATAGCTGCAGCAACACTTGCGGGAGTTGGTGAAGCGCTGAAGATAAGCGCCGGGGCATGATGCTTTATATAATTTAATACGCGTTCTTTACCGGCAACAAATCCGCCAAGGGATGCAAATGTTTTTGAAAAAGTGCCCATAGTCATATCTACTTTATCCATCAAACCGTAATGCGAACCTGTTCCTCTTCCGCCAACTCCTATTACGCCAACTGAATGAGCATCATCAATTAAAATTCTTGCGCCGAATTTCTCAGCAAGTTCAACCATCTGCGGCAGGTGAACAATTTCTCCCGTGGTGGAAAATACTCCGTCTGATACAATAAGTATACCCCTGTCCTTCGGTATCTTGTTCAGTACTGCTTCCAGGTCATCCATATCATTATGCTTGTAGCGCTTAAATTCAGCAAAAGCTCCTTTTGCCATCAGGTCCGCAGCAACAATACAGGCATGGTTATCTTTATCTGAAACAACATATTCTCCTTTTTGAACAATTGTTGGTATAATACCCTGTGCAGTCTGGTAACCGGTTGAAAAAAGCAGGACGGACTCTGTACCAAAAAACTTAGCCATGCGTTTTTCAAGCTCAATATGTAGGTCCAGCGTTCCTGTTAAATAGCGGGAACCGCTGCAGCCTGTTCCGTATTTTTCCACTGCTTTAATGGCGGCTTCTTTAACCTTTGGGTGGGCTGTTAACCCGAGGTAATTGTTTGAGCCTGCCATGATCATTTTTTTGCCTTCAATCTGAACAACGGGACCCTCATTTTCTTCAATAGGTCTGAAATACGGGTAAAGTCCTGATTTCTTAACGTCATCTGCCCTTGTAAAATCAAAACACTTCTGAAATATATCTGCCACTTAAAAAGCGCTCCTTTGGCATAGGATATGCCATATAAATTGAATTTTCAGTATTAATTGAATATGTTTGTTCTCTAATTTACTTCATTTATAAAATTATAACAAGGAAAAACAGATCGTAAGCGAACAATCTGTTCAGCAAAATCAAAATAAATGTCGGTAATCCTAAAAATTATTACAGAAAATTAAAAAAATGGCAAAAGTATTCGTAACCGGCGGTACCGGATTTATCGGTTCTCATTTAATAGATGAATTATTAAAGAAAAATTATGAAGTTAAAGCGCTGGTAAGGAAAAACAGCAGCACAAAATGGCTGAATGGCAAACCGGTTGAATTTGTTGAAGGAGACCTTTTTACTGATGAAGTTTTAAAAAAGGCTGTAAGCAATGTTGATTTTGTGTACCATGTGGGTGGTGTAACTTTTGCTAAGAAAAAAGAAGATTTTTACCGCGGAAATGTTGATGCAACAAAAAGCCTGCTGGAAGCATGTGTAAAATACAACCCCGGCTTAAAAAAGTTCATACATGTAAGCTCACAGGCTGCTGTTGGTCCATCCTTTGACGGCAAACCTATTGATGAAACCCGTGATTATTACCCGTTGACAACATACGGCAGAAGCAAGGTTGAAGCTGAAAAATTAGTAATCGGATTTTTTGATAAATTAAGCTGTACAATCGTAAGGCCTCCGGCAGTATATGGTCCAAGGGATTATGCAATATATGAATACTTTAAATCAATGAGCCGCGGCCTGCAGCCGATGATAGGCTTTGATAACAAGCTTGTTAGCCTGATACACGGGGTTGACCTTGTGCGCGGATTTATTCTGGCAGGAGAAGCAGAAATTTCGGGTTCTTCTATCTATTTTATTTCATCAGAACAATTTTATAACTGGCGTGATGTAGGCGAAATTACAAAAAGACTGCTTGGAAGGAAAACTGTAAGACTTGTTATTCCACATTTTGCCGTTAAAACAACAGCGTTCTTTTCGCAGGTATTCGGGTTCTTTTCGCCTAAGCCTGTTGTGCTTAACATAGAAAAATCCAGGGAGCTTACACAAAGGTACTGGATATGCTCAATTGATAAAGCAAAACGCGAGCTTGGCTTTAAAGAATCATTTACAATAGAAACAGGCTTTAAAGATACGATTGACTGGTACAGAAAAGAAGGGTGGATAAAGCAGCGCTAAAAATACTGAATTGTGAATAAATAATATTTAATACAGCTAAAAACATGTATTTATAATATATATTAGATTTGCATATAACCTTCAACCATTACCTTTTCAATTGACTAAAAGGCAATTTTTCGCTATTTTCGTAGTTTGTAACAATTCCGCTAAACAATTTTAATTTAAGGGTTATATAATGGCTACAATGAATTTATCTGCTCAAAAGAGGGATGACCTGGGCAACTCAACTACTAAAACAGCACGAAAAAAGGGTATGATTCCCGGCGTTTTTTATATTAAAAATGCCCCTGCTGTTGCAATAAGTGTTAAAGATACGGCTTTAAATCCGTTTGTTTATACATCCGAAGTAAGAATAATAAACCTGCAGATAGAAGGAGCTGAAAAAGCGCAGAACTGTATTTTAAAAGATATCCAGTTTGACCCTGTAAGCGATAAACCCATTCATTTTGATCTTCTCGGTATTTCTGAAAATGAGAAAATTAAGGTTGAAGTGCCTATAAAGCTGGTTGGTGCACCGGTTGGTGTAAGAGATGGCGGAGTTATTCAGCATGTGCTGCATTCACTTGAAGTTGAGTGTCTGCCGGTGCATATTCCTTCGCATATTGATGTTGATATAAGCGGACTTGCCATTGGCGACGCAGTACACATAGGCGACCTTAAAATTGAGAACGTAGAAATTTTCGGAACTGAAACAGCAACCATAGTTGCAGTTGTACCGCCGGCAGTTGAAAAAGTTGAAACACCTGCTGCAGAAGGCGAAACCGCTGCTGCTGAGCCTGAAGTTATTGCCAAAGGCAAGAAAGAAGAAGAAGGCGAAGAAAAGTAATTCTTCAATCACTGAAGGATAAAATTTTGTATTTAATAGTCGGATTAGGAAACCCGGGAGCCAGGTATCATAACACAAGGCATAACGCCGGGTTTTTGGTTATAGATAAGCTGGCAGAGTTCTTTAAAATTGAAGCATTTGAATTTGAAAACAATTTCCTTTACGCAGTAACAGATTATAACGATAAACAGGATAATAAAATTCAGGTTGTACTGATGAAGCCGCTTACATATATGAACCTGAGCGGTGAAGCAGTAAAATACTTTTACGATAAATACGAAATAGAAAAAGAAAACATCCTTATTATTTATGATGATGTTAACATTGATCTTGGTACGCTAAGGCTTAGGCCGTCAGGATCAGACGGCGGGCAGAACGGGATAAAATCCATTATTTACCATATGGAAACTGATGAGATACCGCGACTAAGGTTCGGCATAAAAAATGGCGAAGAGTTTGAAGCTTTAAGATCAAAAGAAGATTTTTCGCTGGCTGAATTTGTACTTTCGCCTTTCGGTGATAATGAGCTTGAGCTGTTTGAAAAAAGCATCGAAATGGCAAAAAATGCAGTAATAAGTTTTTTGAATTTCGGAATTAAAGAAACAATGAACCTTTATAACGGCAGGATACCGGATAAAAAAAACGGAAATGATCTTTCTAATGAAGAAAATAATACTAACTAATTAAATATATGAAGAAAAACATAATACTGAGTACTTTGTTATTTCTTTTAAGCTCGGCTACTGCTTTTGCCAGCGAAGCCGATCTTAAGATTCCTGATCTTAGTGCAGACCAGAACAATCTGCTTATGATCGGGCTTGTTGTATGTGCCATCGGGCTTCTGTTCGGAATATTCCAGTTTCTGAAAGTTAAAAAGCTAAAAGCTCACCAGAGCATGCTTGATGTAGCGCAGATCATTTACGAAACCTGTAAAACATATCTGCACCAGCAGGGCAAGTTTCTTGCAATATTATTTGCTTTTATAGCTGTATGTATAGCTTTTTATTTCGGAGTTCTTAATCATACAGGCATATTTGGCGTAGCATTAATTTTGATGTGGACAGTAATTGGTATCCTTGGTTCATATGGAGTTGCAAAATTCGGTATAAGGATGAACACACTTGCAAACAGCCGTATGGCATTTGCATCGCTTGAAAAAAAGCCTATAAAGCTGCTTACCATTCCCCTTGATGCCGGTATGAGCATAGGCGTAATGCTTATTTGTGTAGAGCTTATAATGATGCTTATAATTCTGCTATACGTACCCCGTGAATATGCAGGCGCAAGCTTTATCGGCTTTGCTATCGGTGAATCACTTGGCGCATCAGCGCTAAGGATTGCGGGCGGAATATTCACAAAGATCGCAGATATTGGCTCTGACTTAATGAAAATTGTTTTTAAAATTAAAGAAGATGACCCGCGTAACCCCGGTGTTATTGCAGATTGTACCGGTGATAATGCAGGTGATTCAGTCGGTCCTACAGCAGACGGCTTTGAAACATACGGTGTAACCGGCGTTGCTTTAATCAGTTTTATAGTTCTGGCAGTGCCTAATGTAATGTTCCAGACAGAGCTTTTAACATGGATCTTTGTAATGAGGATCCTTATGATAGCAACCTCAATAGGTTCATTCTATATTAACGGTATATGGTCTAAAGCCAAATACGGCAATAAAGAGGATATAGATTTTGAAAAACCTTTAACATCATTAGTTTGGATAACTTCAATTGTATCGATTATAGTAACATTTGTTATCAGCAAAATTATGATAGGACATCTTCCTGATAATTTATGGATGACCCTTTCGATAATAATAAGCTGCGGTACACTTGGTGCTGCGCTTATACCTGAATTTACAAAAATATTTACATCACCCAAAAGCAAGCATGTAAATGAAGTAGTAACTGCTTCACGCGAAGGCGGTTCATCGCTTACTATTCTTTCCGGACTTGTTGCAGGTAACTTCTCTGCATTCTGGACAGGAATGGTTTTCTTTGTTCTTATGCTGATAGCTTATTTTGCATCGCTTTCAATTCCCGGAGCAATGATACCTGCTTACGCTTCTATCTTTGCTTTCGGATTGGTTGCATTCGGTATGCTTGGGATGGGTCCGGTTACAATAGCTGTTGACAGCTACGGACCGGTAACCGATAATGCACAGTCAATTTATGAGCTTTCACTAATCGAAAGCCGTCCCAATGTTTCTGCTGAAATTGAAAAAGATTTCGGCTTCAAGCCTGATTTCGAGAAAGCAAAACATTATCTTGAAGCAAATGACGGTGCAGGCAACACGTTTAAAGCTACAGCAAAACCTGTTCTGATTGGAACAGCAGTAGTTGGAGCTACAACTATGATATTCTCGCTTATACTTGTAATTAAAAATACTCTGGGCATTCAGCCTGAAGCTATTTTAAGTATATTGAACCCCTATTCGATACTCGGATTTATCTGCGGAGGAGCTGTAATTTACTGGTTTACAGGCGCTTCAATTCAGGCAGTTACAACCGGAGCATACAGGGCAGTGGAATACATCAAGAAGAATATTAATCTCGATGAAAACGCAAGTATGAGCGCTTCAACCGAAAAGTCGAAGGAAGTAGTTCAGATATGTACAAAGTACGCTCAAACCGGAATGTTCAATATCTTTATTGCAATATTCTCCTTTGCACTGGCATTTGCATTCTTTTCAGCTCCATCGGCTACTTCAAATGAACCTGTTTCATTCTTTATCAGCTTCCTGATATCAATAGCAGTGTTTGGTCTGTTCCAGGCAATGTTTATGGCTAATGCCGGCGGCGCTTGGGATAATGCAAAGAAGGTGGTTGAAGTTGACCTGAAAGAAAAAAATACACCACTGCATGATGCAACAGTTGTGGGCGATACAGTCGGCGATCCTTTTAAGGATACTTCATCAGTTGCACTGAACCCGATAATTAAATTCACAACACTGTTCGGACTTTTAGCAATGGAAATTGCTATTACTGAATCATTCCGCGCAACAGCGCCCTATGTTGGCGGATTATTTTTCCTTGTTGCATTATATTTTGTATGGCGTTCATTCTTTAAAATGAGAATTACAGCAAAAGCATAAAATTGTGAAACATATCACAATAAAAATGTTTTGATTGATTATAGAAACAGAAGTAAACAAAAAGGCATCCGGTAAACCGGGTGCCTTTTTTAATTTATTGCCAATGTTTTATTTCTTTTATCCGATTATCATTTCAACGTGATTTCCCTCATCAGTTGTAAAATCCAGTATTTTACCGTCTGAACCTGTTTCAATTGCATTTTTCAGAATATTAAGATCAATTTCTTTAACTCCGTGAACTTTTACAGGAAGCTTGCCTGTAGCCCTCATTATAGCTCTTGCAAAACGCAGTGGTATTGAAAGGTTAACTTTATTCTTTCCTTCCTTTAGTACATTTATCTTCAGGTTTTTATCTTTTTGCTCTGTATTTGTTACAACTTTATCTTCCTTAATTGCATCTATGAGTTCAGATGCCTGGTCAGAAGTAATTTTACCTTCTTCCAGCATTTTTAAAATACGTTTAATTTCGTCATTCATTTTTCTGCCTCTTTATTTATTTTCTTTAATTTTTTTTAAAGCTTCATCCGGAGTAATTTCCCCGCGCTCAAGCTGGTCTATTACGGAACCTGTATTTGATTGCTTTTCATCTTCAACATCATAACCAAATACTTTTATAAGATCGTTCAGTTTTGCCTTAACTGTCGGATAGGATATTCCCATTTCTTTTTCAATATCCTTAATGCTTCCTCTGTTCTTGATAAATATTTCAGCAAATGAGAGCTGTTCATTCGAAAGCCGGTCAAACTTAGAAAGTGAAAAATCATTTTCAATTACTGTGCCGCAAGTAGTGCAGCTTAATCTTGTTGCTTTCATTGCCGAAGAACATACCGGGCAATTATTTATCAATTTATAAGTCATGTATTTTTTAATTTTTCAAATATATTTTTAATAATTAATAAAATCAAGTACTATATTAAAATAATTAATAAAAATATTAAAAATTATAAAAATAATTAAGAATTATATTGATAATATATAGAATATCGTGTAAATTAGAAATAATTATTTAAAATTTTACTTGACAAAGCGCATTTTACAAATTATATTTGTAAAGTACTTTAAAAAATTAAAGTGATAATTATTCAATATTTTTAATAAATTCTATAAAAAATGGATACAAACCAGGCAAAACTAGAATTAACTGAAATTAAAAAGATCATGGAAGACAGCCGCCG
>LLZO01000116.1 GCA_001567545.1 Candidatus Tepidiaquacellales bacterium OLB5 | reverse complement strand
CAACAGTGGGTTATAAAAGCTATGCGCAGTATTTTTACTTCAGGGTACCTCCCGGCCAAAACCTGATGTCAAAGCAGCAGGCATGGTTACTGCGGGGAGATATTGATAAACCTGTTTATTTTGTGGTTAAATCAACCGCAAAAAAAGAAATGGACCAGTACTCTGATATAAAATTTATAGAGCAAAAAGGCGGATATATGTTATATTTAAGGGAAAAATAAAAAACAGGGCTGTTTTTACAGCCCTGCTGAAATAAAAAAAATTATTCCGTTTAAAAATTAATCCCATGCGTTTTCATAAGCATTAAATACGATGGTCCTGATATTCTGGTCAGGCTGTATTTCGGAGTTAACCATTAAGGCAAGATCTACATTATTGGGGAACTGAACAATTAAGCCTCGCATATTGCCCAGGTTTGTACCTGTAGGATCTGAAGAGTTGATTGAACCACCGTGATTAAAATACTCCCCATGAGCTCCAATCAGAGTGCCGTTTTCTGACCAGCCGATATAATTATTTCTCATTATATCGCCATTAGCAGGCGAAAGAATATTACTGTTGTACCTTATGTTAGCCAGAAAATTTGCAAGATCAACAGCAGATAAATAATATCCGCCGCCGCCGCAAATCATAGACCAGTCGCCGTAATCAACACCGGGAGTGCTAGCTGCATTTGTATAGAATAATGTTGGCTGTTCTGCAGAAGGGCTGACGCAGTCAGCGTTCATCACGCCTATCTTATTGAAAATTTCCTGCTGCACATACAGCCTGTAGAAAAAAGTTGCTGATGAAGCATTTATCTCCCCGATTCCCGGAGCCCCGGGCAGTCCTTTCCAGAGAGCTGGAATAATTACCCTGAATAATGCATAGTTCATGTTCATATATAAATGTGTCTGCGGATTTATACAGCCAGTTTGAACTGAATCTCTTAATGCAGTAAATGAAAGTGTGGAATTAAAATTTGTATTTGCTGTATTAAATCCTGTCCTGTGGGTCAGCAGGCTTTTAAATGTCAGGCTGTTTACCCCAGGACCAAGCACCCAGTCAGGCGGAAGCCAAGGAGCTATTAATGAATCAATTGTCAAACCCCTTCTTTCAAGCAGCTGCAGAACTGCAACAGCAGTAATGGTTTTGGTAATTGATGCAATATTCATTCTTTTTGAAGCGGACTGCATTATCTGCCCGTCTATTGTTGTTCTTGCAAACCCGGAATCACCTGACCGGTTAAGCTGACCGTTAAGATTTATTGCATACACATATCCTACGGTTGTACCGTTAAGCGAAGCTTTTAAGTTTTGTTCGAACTTATCCATATTAAATACCGGTTCGTTTGACTGAATATTGTTTATACCTTCTTCGCCGCAGGATGATAAAAATCCTGCAATGATAAGCGCTAATAAATAAATGAATTTGTGTGCTTTTAGTTTTTTCATTTTCTCTTATTTTTTCTTTATGGTTTAATTATTTTACAAGTGTCATTTTCTTCACATCTGTAAATCCAGCAGTCTCAAGTCTGTAGAAATATATTCCGCTTGAAAGATGTGATGCATTAAAATCATATTTATATGTCCCTGCCGAAAGCTGTTTGTTAACAAGCTTTGCAACCTGTTTACCTGCAGCATCAAACACAACAAGCTTTACGATGCCTGCTTTGGGAATGCTGAAATTAATGTTTGTTACAGGATTGAATGGATTTGGATAATTCTGGCTTAAAACAAATTCAGCCGGTACTTCATTTGAAACAGGCTCTATTCCGATTGTTGAGCCGTATTTAACCAGCATGGTTTTTCTAGTTCCTGTAACTTCTGTATTACCGGAAATTATGAGGCTTCCGTCAGCAATTATGTGAAGTGTATTCACGCTTTGTGATGTAGTTTGAGCTGATTTTTCGATAAACCAGTCAAGCTCTCCTGCCTGGCTGAACTTTGCAGTAAGAATTCCTGTTGTCTGGTTTGGCTGGTCAAAACATTCTGCATTTAAGTAAATATTGCCTGCATTATCAGTTTTCATATCTCTTATCCAGTCATAGCGGTTGCCTGTATGAGAATATTCTTTTGACCAAATCAGCGTGCCGGCTGGTGAATACTTAAGAAGAAGGATATTATCAGGAGAGTTAAGCGCATTTGTTGCCCCGCCAATAATAATGTTTGAGTTATTATCAAATGAAATACGCTCTCCGTAATCGTTCTGGTTGTTTATTGCGTTGTTAAATGTTTTCTGAAACAAAAATGCGCCATCATCCCTGCCAACCTTTAAAAGCAGTACATTTGCGCCCTGGTTATTAACATTGGTATAACCTGTAACTAAAATATTGCCATCCGGACCAACTGCAATATCCCTTGCCCTGTCATTAAGATGACTTGTGCCAGTATATATTTTGCTCCACACCTGTGTTAAACTTCCGTTTGTATTTATTTTTTTTACAAGAAAATCCTCTTCTTCGTTTGGCAGAATATCACCTGAACAAATTGCATAAATATTCATTGAATTATCCTGCACCATTTTCTGCATACCATACGTGTAGTTCTGTAACATACCAAGTGACAAATAAGCGAGGGAATCTCCGTTAAATGAATACTTAGCTATACCGCATTCAGAATCTCCGTCATAATTAAAATTAACGCCAACATAAATCCCGTCACGCAAAACCAGAGAAACACCTTCTGCCTGACGCTGGCTGAAATTGGTTTTATTAATTCTTTTAACCCAGATAATATTTCCATTGGAATCAAACTTAAGCAGCAAACAGTCATAACTTCCCTGGGCACGGGTACTGGTTCCTGTAATATAAATGTTACCGTTGTTATCAACAGCTATATCATTTGGCTGCTCTATACCGTTATAGCTGTAATTATAAGTTTTGCTCCATAAAAATGTACCTGCTGAATTATATTTAAGCAGCATAACATCATCGCTGGTATTGGCTGTACGCGTTGAGCCTGTCATATAAATATTTCCCTGGGCATCAATTACTGACTTTTCACAAAAATCCATACCGGTACCGTTTGGATTGTTGTATGTTTTCATCCAAAGCTCGGCAGGCTGTGCATATAATACAGAACATGATATTAAGAATATTGCGATTATAAATTTTATAAATTTCATTTTATTTTTATTATTTTAGTTATTAACTCAGTTTATTTTACAAGGATCATTTTCTTTACATTTGTAAAGCCTTCAGCTTCAAGCCTGTAGAAGTATATACCGCTTGAAAGACCGGATGCATTAAAGTCATAATTATATGTTCCTGCAGAAAGTTCACGGTTAACAAGTTCAGAAACCTGTTTACCTGCAGCATCAAATACCAGCAGTTTTACGCTCCCTGTACTAGGGAGGCTGAAAGAAATATTTGTAACGGGGTTGAACGGATTCGGGTAATTCTGGCTTAACTCAAACTTTTCAGGTAATTCATTGCCTGTGTTTTCCAAACCGACTGTTGAACCGAATTTTACCAGTACAAAATCTTCATCACCGGGATGCTCTCTGAAAGAACCGCTTAAGTATATATTACCCTGTGTATCTATAGTCATTGATCTTGCATAATTAAGCAGAAGCCCGTTAAAATATGTTTCCCATTGTTTTATGCCAAGCAGATTATACTTAACAAAAAACATTCTAACTGCACCCTGGTTGTTTGATGATGAGCCTGATATATATACATTCCCCACGTTATCTACTGCCAGCTCGGCGGGTGAATCATTATTATAAGATATCCCGTCATATACCGAAGCCCATTGCTGGGTGCCGTTAGCAAGATATTTAATAGTTACTACATCACCCGGAATTGAACCGGCGGAACCAAGCACATAACATACGCCTGTTGCCGGGTTAACATAAATATCTTCACCCTGGTCATTAGCTGTACCGCCGCTGTTATATATTGAAGTCCACTGATAAGTAAATGATGAATTTAACTTAACTGTCATTATATCCATATTGCCTGTATTAAATAATCCAAGCCCTGTAATATAAAGATTATTTGCATCATCAAGCTCCATATCTCGCGGCAGGGCGTTGCCTGTTAACCCGATATGATTTATTTTCATCATAGCAAGCATTGCGCCGGCTGATGAATATTTTATTACTGCCATACGTAAATATGAATTTCCTGACCCGTATCCGGTTTGACCGAGTACATAAATATTACCGTCATTTCCTGCACGAACTCTAACACCAAATCCAAACCCGTCATAATTGCGGGAATCGCTCCACAACAGCGTACCTGCTGAACTGTATTTTATCGTTAATATAAATGCTTCATTAGGATTGCCTGGTACAAATCTCTGTCCGGTTACATATACACTGCCGTCGTTTGCAGAAATAACATCGGAGCCGTGGATACTCTGCCCAGTTAATGTATAGGTTTTTATCCAATGCAGGGTTCCTGCTGAATTATATTTAGCAGTAACAGATGAATTATTGCTTTCACCTGTAACATAAACATTACCTGAGTTATCAACAAACATTCCGTAAGGCTGCTCCTGGTGGTCCTGTGCAAGATCAATTCTCCTGCTCCATAGCAGGGTGCCCGAGGAATTATATTTAAGTACGGCTATATCCCTGTTGGTTTCAGTCTGGTAACTGTATCCCGAGACATAAACATTACCCTCTCCGTCTGTCATTGTTTTTAAAACCCTGTCGTGGCTGCCTGCCGGTCCGTCATAATTTTTTACCCAAACCTGTGCAGGCTGGGCAAAAATAAGGCTTCCTGCAAAAAGCACAAACAGAAATATAATGCTGAAAATAATTTTTTTTGTTTTCATTTTCCCTTTGTTTTATTTTTATAATTAGTGTTATTCTTTTTATTCTTAACTTTTCTGAAAACAGGCGGATAAGCGCCAACAACAAGCCATTTAAGTAATTCATGCTGAAAAATATCTTCTGATAAAATGTCCATTTTTGTATTTTCCTTTTTATTCTTTTTCATTCTTTCCCCAGATTTCCGCATCACTGCTGTTCTTTATTTTTTATCTGCACAAAAATATGTTTAATCATGCTGATGATTCAAAAATTAAAAGCGGAGAAAGTAACAATATCGGACAATAGATATTTTTATTAATTCTTATTATATTGGAGTATTTAGATGATATTCATACATAAAAAGTAATAAAAATAATACTGTTGAATTTTTAAAGCTAAAGTAATAATTTATATTTTATAAAATTTGTACATAATTTTTAAAAATTTGAAAATTTTAGCAATTTATTTTATTAAAAAGTAATAAAATATGCTATCTACAAGGGCTGTTCAAACAATATACTCGTTAAGCGAAGCCGAATTAAAGGAACTTGGAAAATTCATCAGGTCGCCTTATTTCAATTCCAATAAAAAACTGATCAAGCTTTTTGAACTGATAAAAGCAGAGTTTCCTGAGCCCGATGAGAAAAAATTAAAAAAAGAATTTCTTTATGAAAAATTATTTGATGGCAGGCCCTATAATGAACAGATAATGAAAAATCTCTCCTCGCAGCTTTACGGTTTATGTATGGAGTTTCTTGCAGTTAATAAATACAGAAACAGGAATGCAAACGATCTGGAGCTTGATATACTGAATGAGCTGAATACAAAAAGACTTGATAATATTTTTCACAGCAGACTTAAACATCTAGAGCGCAGCCTGGAAGATTCAACTCATATGATCCACCCGTTGTTTTACCACCTTCACAGGGTAGAAACTTTAAAAACTCAATACATGCTGTCAAGAGATAAGCAGAAGTTCACGGCAGAAAGCGTTTTAAAATCAGGCGATTACCTGATATTCTATTTTATTACAGAACTTTCCCGTATAGCAATTGATATTAATGCCAACATGAATACCTTTAACATTAGCCACAGGGTAAATCTTGTTTTCGAGGTACTGGATAAATTTGATTTTAAGGGAATAATTGACTACCTGAATATCAATAACTATGCATACAGCAAAATGCTGAATGTTTATTATCACAGGCTTGTTGCAGTTCTGGATTCCGGTGATGAGAATTTTTATACATTCAAAAAACTGCTGGAAGAAAATAAAGACAGTTTTAGTTTATACGAACTTGCATCACTGCTGGATTCTCTTCATAATATGGCAATACAGCGTGTAAATGACGGAATATCAGATGCCCACCTCGAAGAATTTAACATTATAAAAATGAAGCTTGATTATGGTACTATTGCCGTCAGAACAGGCGGAAGAATAAGCCTGTTAACTTTCAGGAATGTTGTATTCACATCCATTAGGCTTGGAGAAATTGAGTGGGGCGAAGATTTTGTGAAAAAATATATTGATAAAGTAAACCCGGACTCAAGAGAAAGTATTTATAATCACTCAATGGGTATTTATGCATTTTACAAGAATAATCTTGAAGAAGCTGTAAAATATCTAAACAGGGTTGCGCTGGAGAATCCTTTTTTAGCTTCAGATGTGAAAACTCACCTTGCAATAATTTTTTTTCTGCAGGGATATTATGACAGCTGTCTTTCGGTAATGGATTCATTCAGGCATATGCTTTCATCCAAAGAGGATTTCAGCGCAGTATTCCGCCAGGTAAACCTGCATTTCATTAATGCACTTACAAATATGATCAAAGTAAAAACCGGAAGTAAAAATCCGGATTCGCTTGTAAAGATAAAACAAAAGCTGGAATCACGAAAAATGGTAAATCATAAAGGGTGGCTGTTAAAAACAATAGACGAAATGTCAAAAGAAAATAATTAAAAATCCAATTAAACTTTTTCCGTTTCAGTTTTTAAGCTCTTTTGATTAATAAATAACTGAATTATATTTGCCGTAATTATTGTTATAACAACCCCAATCAGCGTGTACCAGGTCCATGCAATTTTTGTAAAGTAAATTATAAATATCATTCCTGTTATACCGCACAGAAAACCAATAATTGCCGGTACCTGGGAAATACGTTTGAAGAACACCCCCAGCAGAAATGTACCAAGCAGCCCGCCGTAAGTGAATGATGCTATTGAAAGCCCGAGCACAACAACTGCCTGGGATGAATTCATGAACAGGAATGCTGAAAGTATCAGCACGCCGCACCAGATAAGCGCTATTATCTTTGATACCCCAAGAATCTGGCGCTCTGTTTTATTCTTTCCGAAATACGGTTTGTAAATATCTTCAACTAAAGTTGATGAAAGCGCTGAAATTGAGCCTGAAAGCGTTGACATAGCCGCTGCAAGAAGCCCCGCAATAATTATACCAGATACACCGCTTGGCATATAGTTGATAATGAATTTAGGGAAAACCTCATCAGACTTCATAACCTCACCGTTAAAGAAAATATATAACAGCGAACCAACAAACAGGAAGAGCGCGAATTGAAAGAATACAATAAATCCGCTTGTTATAAGCGCTTTTTGTGATGATTTTAGTGAATTGGTAGTAAGCAGCCTTTGTACAATCAGCTGATCGGTACCGTGGGAAGCCATACTTAAAAATCCGCCCCCAAGTATGCTTGCAATTAATGTATATGGCTTGTTGAAATCCAATGAGAGATCAAAAAAGTTCAGTTTGCCTTTAGCTGAAAGCTGTGAAATCGCTTCGCTGTATGAAACTGTCATATTTCCGCTGAGCACATAAACGGCAAGTAAACCGCCGCCGATATAAATGAACATTTGTATCACATCCGTCCATATTACAGCCCTAACGCCTCCTAAATATGTATAAGCTAAAGTTATAACAGCAATGATAATTATTGAATAAGTATAAATCTGCCAGTCAGGCGCTGCAGGAAAAATATTCCAACCTTTTAGCAGCAATGCAAGGGGAATTGCAGTTGCATAAAGTCTTACGCCATCGGCAAAAACACGGGTCACCATAAATACTGCCGATGCAGTGTTTTTGGTTTTTGCGCCAAACCGCTTACCAAGATATGCATAGGCGGTTAACAGTTCGCCTTCATAATATTTTGGCAGCAAAAACCAGCTTACAACTATTCTGCCCAAAATGTAACCAATAGCTATTTGTAAAAAATTAAGATTACCCGCATACGCAACTCCCGGAACACTGATGAATGTAAGCGCGCTTGTTTCTGTGGCAACAATAGCAAAGCATACAGCCCACCAGGGAATTGCTTTTTCACTGACAAAATAATCACGGGCAGATTTCTGCTTTCCGCCTTTAATTATTCCGTATGAAGTAACCCCGGCAAGGTATAACACTACTATTATTATATCTAAGTATGAAAAGTTCATCTGTAAAATTATGTTATCTGCAAATATAGGTTTTATCGGATGTATAGACAATATATAAGAAAAACCCGTAGTCGAGAGGATTCATAAATTCTGTCTGTTTTAAATTTTCATTATTTTCTTTAGAGAGGATTCATGAAACCTCTCTACTTTGTTACTTCTAAATTTCCGGGGTTTTCTTTTTCAAAATTCCATTTCAACGGATTATAATAAATATATTCCCGTATATTCTCTAATTCTTTTTCGTCTCTTATTATCCTTTCAAAATAACCTTCTTGCCAAAATGGCTTACCGGTTCTGCCCAATTCCAAATTGATCAGCTTTGATGTTCTCATTTTAAATCTGCCTAAAATCCTGGGTAAAAGCATATTCCTTCTCTTTTGTAGAGAGGATTCATGAATCCTCTCTGCGTGAATCCTCTCTGCGGGTTCAACGGGTTTTTTAATGATCATTACAATTCCATGGAAATGATTTGGCATAATAATATACTCATCCAGTAATATTTCCGGGTAATGGTTTGGTAAATCCAGCCAAACATCATTAACAATTTGTGTTAATTTACTGCTAACAATGTTTTCACCAATAATTTCGCTTAATATACATTCTTTGTATTTCACACATATTGTAATGAAATATGCCCCTTCGGATGAATAATCATATTCAGGTAATCTTAAAGATCTGATCCTGTATTTGTTTAAAAATTTATCCTGCATAATAAAATATATATTTAATCCCAGTAGAGACAATTCATGAATTGTCTCTACGATATATTAAAAATGAATTGTCTCTTTGATAACGTGATTTGTCTCTGCGATACGTTATAAATAACATTGTAACAAAAAATCGGGGCTGAGTGAAAAAACTAATTGTTATAAACCTATTCCATCAACCTTAGAAACAAGGTTTCTAAATTGATTACATCATTTTATCAACACCATCTTTTTCGTATCTTTATAACCGTTTGCCTCAAATGAATATAAATACATACCGCTTGCTAAATTGCTTCCGTCAAACTTAACTTCATAACTTCCAGCCTGTTTATATTCGCTGGAACTATATACAATCCTGCCTAAAATATCATAAACCTTAATTAAAACCTGTGCATTCTTTGGAATGTCATATCTAATATATGTTGCCGGGTTAAACGGATTCGGATAATTAGAATACAGCTTATAATTTTCAGGAATTATTTCCGTAATATTCCCGGCAGAAATTAACCTGCGGTCATATTTAAACACACCGTTTGCATATGTGCCGGAAAAAACATTGCTGTCAGAAACAATAAGCGAGCTGCATTCTTTATTAAACCCATCATTCATTAATTGCCATGATACTCCATTATTTGTTGAATATCTGAATTGTCCCCAATTGGAAATAATCAGTTTATTATCAACGCTGATAATTTCTGATGTACCGATATTAAATCTTAAAAACCAGCTTGCCCCGTTATTGCTGGATGCGTACACACCGTTAGAAGCAGCCGCATAAAGCATTCCGTTATGAAATACCATATCTTCCACTGAAGTATTTTGCGGAATACCTGTCCCGGACGGGATCCATTGCTGGGCATTATTAGTAGATCTGTATAACCCTTCCAGTGTATAAGCAAATAATATACCATTATGGTACTGTATCATATCCACAAAAAGGTTTGAGAGCCCGCTGCTGGCATCCATCCATGAATTTCCGCTGTTTGTTGATTTATATACTCCCTGCTGTGTAGCTGCAAAAATATTCCCCGGTGTTGATGTAATTTCATTTATAAATATATTTCCAAGTCCGGAATTAACATTTTGCCAGAATAAACCATTGTTAGTAGTTTTATAAATTCCGCATCCGCCGGCAGTCCCTGCATAAATTTCACCACCAGAAGCATGCAGGCATGTAAAATAAGTACAATTCAACCCTCCGCTTGCAAACAGCCATGAATGTCCGTTATCAGTACTCGAAAATATTCTTCTTGTAGTGCCTGCAAAAACAGTTCCGTTTACCGGCAACATAGATAACACCGCGGTGGAAATAATACCTCTATTTAAGTCCATCCATGTTGCGCCTGAATTTGTAGTTCCATAAATTCCGTCACCTAATAAACCGGCAAATAACACCCCGCCCGTAGTTTGCAGACAAAAAGTTATTGGGTTATTCGGCATTCCGTTAAGAAATGTAGCTAGTTCCCAGAATGCACCGTTATTGGTGGAATAGTATATACCGCTGCTGAAATCTGCTGCAAATAAGACGCTGTCATGAACTTCCATCGATAAAACATTGGGGTATTGAATCCCGCTGCCTGAATAAAACCAATTTGATCCATTATTGGTGGATTTAAATACACCACCACCCGCTGTAGCGGCATATATATCATTACCTTTTCGGGTCATATCGTTAATATTAAGCTGTGTTAAACCGCTGCTGATATTAACCCAGTTTATTCCATTATCTGAAGAAATAAATGCTCCGCCTTCAGTTGCAAGGATCAATTTATTATCCTTAAGTACCAGTGCATTAGTGTACAGGTTGGTTAGTCCGTTATTATTCATTACCCAGCTTATTCCGTTATCTGATGATACTGTTACCCCGCCGTAAGTTGCAGCATATAAATAACTGCCGGAAGATTTAATATCTGTTACCTCAGAGCCCATAAAACCGGGAACCCTGCTCCAGTTGTTACCATTATCGGCAGAACTATAAAGCCAGCTTCTTGTACCGGCATAAATAATATTATTATAAGAATATAGCGCCTGAACATTATCATCTCCGCTTAAAAATCCGGATGAGCACTGAACCCAGTTACCTCCCAAATCGGTTGAACGGTAAACACCGCCGGGTGATAACCCTGCAAATAGTATTCCGCCGGATAGAGCTACAGCATATACGTTTCCTCCTTCGGGTCCCGAAGTTTGGATCCATTGCTGATAAATAACCTGAGTACTGAACACCAGTATAAATATTGAAATTGATTTTAAGAGTTTCATATGTTTTTTAGTTTAAATAATAAACAAATATAACTAATTTCAGAAATTTTTCCAGTCTGTTTAATAATTCCATTAAATTTTAACGTATATACATATGTTTAATCAATAATTTAAGAATTCCTGCGGAAGATCATACAAATGTAAATAAAAAAGCCTGTTCATTTCTGAACAGGCTTTTGTAATTTCATATTTGCTATTTGAATTAAGCCGGTTTTTCTTCCATCTTTGTTTCTTCGGTGATTCCCTTTGCGGCTTTTTCTTCATCTTCAAGCACTGCCTTGCGGCTTAAGGAAATTTTTCCTGTCTGCTTATCAATTTCAAGAACTTTAACCGTTACGGCATCTCCGCGTTTAAGCACGTCTTCAACCTTTGCAACGCGCTTTTTATCTATCTGCGAAATATGCAGCAGTCCTTCCTTGCCGGGAAGTATTTCCACAAATGCGCCGAACTCGGTAGTCTTTACAACCTTGCCGTTGTAGGTCTTCCCTTTTTCAGGCACTTCGGTGATCTTTGCTATCATTGACTGCGCAATTCTGGCAGATTCACCGGATACAGCAGCAATTACCACTGTTCCGTCATCATCAATGTTAATTTCTGCACCGGACATTTCAATTATATGCCTGATGTTCTTTCCGCCCGGTCCTATAACTGCGCCAATCATATCAACCGGCACTGTCATTGTATAAAGATGCGGAGCGTATTGTGAAATATTAGGTCTTGGTTCAGCAATAGCTTCTTTCATAATCCCGAGAATATGCATTCTGCCTTCTTTAGCCTGTGCAAGAGCTGTTTCCATAATTTCAAATGATACGCCTTTAATCTTTATATCCATCTGCAGACCGGTGATACCTTCCGATGTTCCGCAAACCTTGAAATCCATATCACCAAGGAAATCTTCGTTTCCAAGTATATCGCTCAGCACAGCAACCCTGTCGCCTTCTTTTATCAGACCCATTGCAATACCTGCAACAGGACGTTTTATCTGAACGCCGCCATCCATAAGCGCAAGCGTTCCTGCGCACACTGTTGCCATAGATGATGAACCGTTGGATTCAAGTATATCGCTTACAATACGGATAGTATACGGAAAATCTTCTTCTGCTGGAAGCATTCCTTCGAGTGATCTTTCTGCCAGGTGACCATGTCCAATTTCGCGCCTTCCGGTTGAACCGTATCTGCCGGTTTCACCTGTTGAGAACGGAGGGAAGTTATAATGCAGCATAAACCGTTTTTTATCCTCCGGCATTAAACCGTCAATTATCTGCTGGTCGCTTGCAGTGCCAAGTGTCATGCTGGTTAAGCTCTGCGTTTCGCCGCGGGTAAATAAAGCTGAGCCGTGGTTCCTTGGAAGGTAACCCACTTCGCAGGAAATTGGTCTTATCTCTGTGGTTTTTCTTCCGTCAAGCCTTCTGCCTTCTGAAAGTATCATTTCTCTCATATCGTAATACTGGATATCATCAAAATGTTTTGCAATTACTTTTTCCTGCTCAGGATATTTTTCCGCAAGGCTTCCGGTAATTGATTCATAAAGCTCTTTATACTTCTGGCTTCTTTCATCCTTCGATACATCGCTTCTGTGAATTTCAGAAATTACTTTTTCGGCAAGCTCTTTAACGGTGTTTTTAAGTTCCTGGTCATACTCAACAGGCTTAACTTCGCGCTTTACTATATTACGCTCTGCGGCAAACTCTGTTTGTAACTGGCAGAGCTTTTTAATGTTTTCGTGCGCAAATTTAATAGCGCCAAGTATATCTGCTTCGCTTAATTCTTTTGCGTCGCCTTCAACCATTACTATGGAATCAGCAGTTCCGCCGATAACCATATCCATATCGCTTTCTTTAAGCTGAGAGTGTGTAGGATTAACAATATACTCCCCATTCACCCTGCCAACTCTTACTTCGCCCATCGGACCTTCGAAAGGCAGGTTAGAAACCATCAGCGCAGCTGATGCGCCTACGGCAGCAACAACATCAGCATCATTTTCCTGGTCGCTTGAATATACAGTACAGATAACCTGTACTTCGCACATAAATTCTTCAGGGAAAAGAGGTCTTATGGGTCTATCGATAAGCCTTGCTGTTAAAATCTCCTTTTCGCTGGGTCTTGCTTCGCGTTTAAAAAAGCCGCCGGGAATTTTACCCACAGCTGCTGTTTTTTCGCGGAACTCAACCTGCAGCGGAAAGTAATCCATCCCCTCTTTAGGTTCATCAGCGCCTACAACCGTGCAGAGTACAATTGTATCGCCGTAAGTTGCCAGAACCGAACCGCTTGCCTGTTTGGCAAGCTTGCCTGTTTCCAGCCTCAGCGTTCTTCCGCCAAGTTCCATTTCTTTTACTGTTACCATCTTGTTTTTTTATCTCCTTAAATTATTTAAGGGCTGCTGAATTTAAGAAGTTACTCTGTTTTAGCATTACCATTATTATGATTATGCTTCAAGCAGGATGGCGAAATCACACCCCGTTTATTGAAAGTGATTTCGTCGCCCTGGCTTAACAGAATAACCTGTTATAATTAAAACAGCCCCTGTGAAATTATTTTCTTATGTTTAATTCTTTAATAATTGCCCTGTACCTGTTAATATCCTTGTTTTCAAGATATTTAAGCAGTCTTCTTCTTTTGCCTACCATCTTTAAAAGTCCAAGACGTGAATGATTGTCTTTTTTCTTTGTGTTAAAGTGGCTTTCTGTAAGTGTGTTTATCCTTTCGGTTAAAATTGCTATCTGTACTTCAGCTTTGCCTGAATCTTTTGCGCTGGCTCCGTACTTTGTGACTAACTCCTGTTTTGCTTCTTTGGTTAACATCTTGTAAATTTATCTCCTTAAAAATATTTAATTGTTTATATTTCTTTTTTTAAATTCTTCTATATACTTAAGTGAATCTTCTTTATCTTTATCGATCTGTGCTATAAGCTCTTCTTTACCGCTGAATTTTTTATCATCTCTCAGCCGTTTTAAAAAACCTACCGTAATTTTTTCGCCGTAAACCGATTTGTTAAAATCAAAAATATGCACTTCAAGCGCCCGCTGTATTCCTTCGCTTAAAGTAGGGCGGAAACCATGGTACATCATTCCGTAATATTCATCATCTTCGTGCTTTACTTTTACACAGTAAATCCCTTCACGGGGCATCACCTTGTTTTCCTTCACCGGCCTCAGGTTAACGGTGGGATAACCAATGGTTCTGCCTACCTTATCACCTTCTACCACGATCCCGTCAAACCCGAATTCATATCCCAGCAGCCTGTTGGCTTCTTCGATATTTCCTTCGGCAAGAGCATGTCGTATCCTGGTAGAGCTTACCTTGCTGCCGTCTATATCAATTTCTTCAACCCTGTGCACTTCAAATCCAAACTCTCTGCCAAGCGCTTTCACGGTTTCTATGCTGCCTTCGCGGTTCCTGCCGAAAAGATGATCGAATCCCACAACAAGATCGCTTATGCCGATTGAGCCAACAATATACTTTTCGTAAAATTCACGTGCTTCTGTTTTTGAAAATTCTTCTGTAAATTCAATAACCAGCACGTTTTCTATTCCGGCATCTTCAAGCAGTCTCAGTTTTTCATCAATTGCATTAAGCAGCTTAATATCCGGTGTTTTATTTTTTAAAACCTCCTGGGGATGCGGTTCAAATGTTACAACAAAAGAACGGAGACCTTTTTGTTCAGCCAGCCCGGTAACAGTATTCAGAACCTGCCTGTGCGCAAGATGAAGACCGTCATATGTTCCGATAGTTACTGCTGTTTTATTATCTTTTACAACATCTTTTATATCTCTGAATATATTCATCAATAATTTTTATTCTGTCAAATCTCTGTTCTTTTTATGAAGTCATCAGGCAGCATAGCATCACTTATTTTGAATTCACCTATTGCAGTGCGCCTTAACTCTTTTAAATATGCCCCAATGCCAAGTTTATCGCCAAGATCGCTTATAAGCGATCTTATATATGTTCCTTTGGTGCACAAAACCCTGAAGCTCAGCTCGCTGGCAGTTACAGGCATCACTTCAAAAATTTTTACATTAACCTGTTTCGGTTTTCTTTCCAGCTCGTGCCCTTTTCTGGCAAGCTTATACAGAGGCTTTCCTTTATGTTTTACAGCCGAAAACATGGGCGGTACCTGGCTTATTTCGCCCGTCAGCTCCTTTACCGCATGCTGTATCATATCAAATGTAATTAAGGATATATCATTTGTTTCATATACTTCGGTTTCGGTATCAAAGCTTTTTGTCCGTTTGCCCAGCACCATAATGCCTTCGTATTCTTTATCACACCCAAGCAGTAAGTGCAGCTGCTTTGTTTTTTTGCCGGTACAAACAATCATTAATCCGGTAGCCTTCGGGTCAAGCGTACCTGAGTGCCCGGCTTTTTTTACGTTAAGGAATTTTTTAACAATGTTTACAACCCTTGCGCTTGTGTATTCCTTTGGTTTATCAAAGAGCAGCGTAATTCCTTCTTTGTTTGCCAGCAGGTGCCTTTCATCCCGGCTTAGCTGCCAGAATTCTTCACCTGCGGGAATTACTGCATTTACTTCATGTTCAGCATTATTCATCAGCTAAACCCGGTTCGCTGCTGCTTCCGGTTTCATCCTTATGGATCTCTTTAATAATTTCATCTATCCTGCTAGCGTATTCAATTGTATCATCAAAATAAAAATCAAGCTCAGGTACAAACCTTAAATGCATATTGTGTCCAAGGTGCATTCTTATCTGCTTTTTCCTGTTATTAACTTTTTCGATGCAGGTTTTAACCGGTTCTTTGTTGCCGATAAAGCTTAAATATATCTTGGCATTCTTCAGGTCTTTGCTGATTCTAACACGTGTGACTGTTACCAGCCCGAGGTGCAGCTCTGCCAGATCCCTGGTTAAAATATTTGCAAGCTGGTGCTTGATCTCTTCGGCAACTTTTTCTGTTCTTATTGACATATTATTATCTGCAGCCTGTTTCCTGAAATATTAAATCTACTTCTGCTCCAGCTTCCTCTTGGTTTCTACAATTGTATATGATTCAATGATATCCTTTACTTTAATATCATTAAAGTTTTCAAGGCTGATACCGCATTCAAATCCCTGTTCAACCTCGCGTACATCATCCTTAAAACGTTTAAGTGCATTTATGTGGCCGTCAAAAATCACAAAGCCGTCGCGTAGCAGCCTTACTTTATTGTTCCTCACAACTTTGCCGTCAAGCACGTAACATCCAGCTACTGTGCCGATCTTCGGCACTTTAAATGTTTCGCGTACTTCAACAGTTGCAAGAATTTCTTCTGATTTTTCGGGTTCCAGCAGACCTTCAAGCGCCAGCTTCATTTCGTTGATCACATCATAAATAATATTATGAAGTCTTATATCAACTTTTTCTGCTTCGGCAAGCTTTCTTGCTTTTAGATTCGGCCTTACATTAAACCCGACAATAATTGCGCTTGATGCTGCTGCAAGAAGCACATCCTGTTCGGAAATTTCTCCGATTGCCTTATGAATAATATTTACCTTAACTTCATTTGTTCCAAGCTTAAGCAGTGAATCTGAAAGCGCTTCAACAGAGCCGTCAACATCTCCCTTGATAATTACATTAAGATCTACCTGTTTTCCTTCTTTGATCTGTTTGCTGATATCATCGAGTGTAATAAACCTTACCTGGCGGAAATCCTGTTCGCGTTTTAACTGCTGGCGTTTTAATGCAATATCCCTTGCTTCGCGTTCGCTATCCATAACAACCATAACATCACCGGCCTGCGGCATGCCGTCAAAACCAAGCACCTGTACGGGTGTAGCCGGTTTTACATCGTTTACTTTATGGCCGCGTTCATCAAACATTGCCTTAACTCTTCCGTTGAAGTTACCTGCAACAAAAGAATCGCCAAGCCTTAATGTTCCTTTCTGGACAAGTACAGTTGCAGTAATACCTTTGCCTTTATCCAGCTTTGCTTCAACAATTGCTCCCCTTGCATTCCTGTCGGGATTTGCTTTCAGGTCAAGCAGTTCAGCTTCAACAAGAATTTTTTCAAGCAATGAGTCAATATTAGTACCTGCTTTTGCGGAAATTTCAACTGACTGGTATTTGCCGCCGTATTCTTCAACCAGCACTCCTTTTTCCGAAAGCTGTGTTTTTATCTTCACGGGGTCAGCGCCAGGCTTATCAATTTTATTAATTGCAACAACTATGGGTACATTAGCAGCAAGTGCATGGTTAATAGCCTCAACTGTCTGCGGCATAACGCTGTCATCAGCAGCTACAACAAGAACAACAATATCTGTGATCTGCGCTCCGCGGGCTCTCATAGCTGTAAATGCTTCATGACCCGGTGTATCAAGGAATGAAATAAGCCTTCCGTCATCAAGCTTAACCTGGTAAGCGCCAATATGCTGTGTAATACCGCCCGCTTCGCCGGCTACTACGCTTGATTTGCGCAAATAATCAAGAAGTGATGTTTTACCGTGGTCAACATGACCCATAATAGTAACAACCGGGGGTCTTGATTTAAGCTTCCCGTCATCATCTTCAGTATCTGCAAGGGCATCCACTTCGTATTCTTTCTGGAATTCAATTTTAAATCCAAATTCATCAGCAAGCAGGGTAATCAGGTCCTTATCAAGCCTTTGATTTATTGTAATCATCATACCTAGCTCAAAACATTTCTGGATAAGCTGGCTGACTTCGATGCCCATAAGTGTTGCAAGCTCGCTGGTAGAAACAAACTCAGTCACCTGGATAATATTGGCTCGCGCCAGTACTTCTTCGGCTTCTTTCAGCTCCTGTTCAAGTCTTTCTTTCTTTTTCTTTTTCCTTAACTGCTGCCTTGCTGTAGCTGAACCGGACTCATCCATCTTGGCCATAGTTTCGCGGATAGCTTCTTCAATTTCCGCTGTGATTTCTTCGTCAGCCTGTTTTTTCTTTTTCTTAGAATCCGCGCCGTCCTGGTATTTCTGTTTCTTTGATTTTAAGTTTTTGTCAAAATCACGTTTCTTTGCCAGCGCATCAGCGCTTTCTGTTACCGGTTTGGTTTCTTTTGCTTTTTCATCTTTTTTCTTTTCATCTATCCTGGAAACAAACGGTTTTTTGAACGGGCCTTTGTGTCCGGGCGCAGGTTTTTTATTTTTATGAAAATCATCTTTTATGGTAACGCGTTCAAATGTACCGCCGGTTTTTCTTCCCTGGTAACCGCCATGTTTTTTACCCCCCTGGTGGGTATGTTTATCCCCGCCCTTGCCTTTATTACCCGGTTCTTTTTTAACAAACCGTTCAACATGAACTTTTGCTTTCGGATCGCCTTTCTTTTCAAAAATCCCCGTTTTAGTTGTGATGGGCTTTGGAATCTCTATTCGCTCTGCCGGTTTTTTTGCTTCAGGTTTTTTAACTTCCGGTTTTTTATCTTCGGGCTTTTTGGCTTCAGATTTTTTAACTTCTTCTTTAATAATTTCGGTTTTAACCGGTTCAGCAGATTTTTCTGCAGGTTTATCTTTAACTTCTTTTTTTACCGGTTTCTGTTCAGCTTTTTCCTTTTCTTTTTCTGCCGCCTTTTTCTGGCGTTCAATTTCCTGCTCTTTTTCCTTTATAAGCCTGCGTTTTTCTTCAAGATCTTTCTGAAGCTGTGATTCTCTTTCGTTTTTAAGTCTTTCTTCTTCATCTCTTTTCTTTTGCCGTTCTTCTTCTTCCTTTATCTTCTTTTCTTTGTCTTTCTTTACTTCTTCTTCTATTTCGGCTATTTCAATGCCTTTATGTTTCTTTTTGAATTCAACCAGCTTCTGTTTATGCTTTTCGGCTTCTTCAAGATCACTTTTAAAATGCCCCAAAACCTTATGGTATGCGCTTTCATCAACTTTGGACATAATGCCGCTGACTTCAACACCTATACGTTTCAGGTATTCAAGTATTTCGCTGGACTGCCTGTTAACTTCTTTGGCAATCTTTGATATCTGTATTCCTTTTGAACCTTTATTTCCTGTTTCGGGCATTAAAATAATTTTACCTTATCTAAAATTCGGATTTTTTTGTTTCAACTGCCGGAATTATTTTATCTTCCGGTGAAAATTTCTATTTCTTTTTTTCTTTTTCTGCTTCTTCTGTGCTATCTTCTTCCTCTTCCTCTACAACTTCATCTTCCTCATCATCTTCATCCACGTCATCTTTTTCTTCCTCAGCTGCTTCTTCAATTTCATCTTCATCGCCGTCATTATTATCTTTATCAGACATATCCTTCGGAAGTTCCGGGATGTTTTCATCATCATCCTCAGCGGTTACTTCCGATTCATCAAGCTCTTCATCATCTGCTTCTTCTGCCTGCGCTTCAAGCTCGCGTTCCAGTGCTTCTTCTATATCCCTTGGTCTGCCGCTGTTGCGCTCAACATCAATTTCATAATCAGTCAGCTTGCTTGCAAGTTTAATGTTCTGTCCGTTCTTGCCGATAATTAAAGATATCTGGTCTTCATCTGCAACAATTTTTGCTACTTTGTTTGCCTTATCAAGATAAATATCCTTTAATTTTGCCGGAGCCAGAGCTCTTGCAATATATAACCCTATATCATCGCTGTAGTTGATAACATCAATGTTTTCATTAGCCAGCTCGCGTACAATTGAGTGTATTCTGATGCCCTTCATTCCTACGCATGCGCCAACAGCGTCTATCCTGTCATCATATGAATAAACAGCAACCTTAGCTCTTTCGCCCGGTTCGCGTGCAACGCCTTTAATTTCAATAACTCCGTCATAAATTTCAGGAATCTCAAGCTCAAACAGCTTCCTCAAGAAATCATCTGCCGCTCTTGATACAATAATTGATGGCGGACCTGCCTGTTTTTTGGATACTTCCTTTACATAAACCCTTATTGATTCGCCCTTTTTATATCTTTCTCTTGCAATCTGCTCGCCTTTGGGGAACTGTATCTCATGGCCGTTGTGTATTAGCAGTATACTGTGAGGCTTTATCTGGTAAATTTCACCAACTATAATTTCGCCTACAAGATCCTTATAATCATTATAGATAATTTCCTTTTCAACTTCACGTATCTTCTGGTTCAGGTTCTGCTTCAGGTTCACAATGTGTCTTCTTCCGAAAGTAACATAATCAAGCACCTCTGTGTAATCATCGCCAGCTTCAAGCTCTTCACCGGAGCGTTCATTTGCTTCTTCTACTGTAATTTCTGTTTCAGGATCAGCCACTGTTTCGACAACCGCTTTTGAAAGATACATTTCGATATCGCCTTTATCCATATTCACAATCACATCATAATTGGCATTCTGTCCGTACTTTTTCTTTATCATCATACCGAACACTTCTTTTATAATACTTTCCAGAAGATCGCGGTCAATTTTTTTATCCTTCACCATTTGTGAAAAGGAATCAACTATCTCAGATTTCATTTGTTAAGCCTCATATATGTATTATTATTTTATATTTTCTAATTAAAACAGTGAATTTTAAAACCCCTCGGAATTTTTAAAGAAACAGGGGGTCTATAGAACAAAAAAGACGCTTTTAGGAGCGTCAATTTCAAATCATAATCATTAAATATCTCACAAATATAGCCTTTTTAAAGATGGGAAGCAAGGTAAGGTATTGTACAGATATATAAAATTTACATTTACAAAATGCTTTTTGTAAATATATGTAATGTTTAAATTTAGATAGGCTTTCTGTTCAAATCAGGACTCATACATATATTGTTTCATATCAGTTAAATATTGATTGTATTCCTGCTAAAATTACCAATACTATTATTAGCAGGAAAACTATTCCAATTATTACAGCAGTAGAAATAAATGATCCTTTTAACTGCTTTTCAAATCTTTTTCCGTCTTTTTCAAATTGTTCTGACTTATAATATTCAGAAAGTTTATTGAAGTATCCCATTTTTATTATAAAATTTATTTTATTAAGATCATTTTTTTTGTTTCCGAAAATTTCCCTGTTTCAAGTCTGTATAAATAAACACCAGAAGGCAAATCTGCTGCGTTCATATCAACTTTATAAATACCTGTGTTTAATACTTCGTTAACAAGTGATAAAACTTCGCGTCCGGTCAGATCAAATACCTTTAAAGATACCAATCCGCTAACTGCAATTTGTAATGTGATATTTGTAACCGGATTAAATGGGTTTGGATAATTTTGTGATAGCGAAAACTTATCCGGTGCCTCATTGGAAACAGGAACAATTGACATAATTTCGGTTAAAGGTCTTCTGCAGATACCCCCACCCAGCGTTCCTGCATAAATGTAGTTATTATCGCTGTAAAGTTCTGTTACATTTGTAGAGGTAAGACCCTGGTTGCTGAATGACCATGTATTACCGTTATCATAAGAAAAATAAACTCCATTAGTTGATGTACCGGCAGCAAGAATGCTTCCAATTTTATAAAGAGCATACACAGTCAGATTACCCATGCCTGTGTTGGATACAATCCAGTTGTTTCCTGAGTTTGTTGATTTATACACTCCCCCGTACAGTGTGCCTGCAAAAATTACCCCGGATAATTCTGCAAGAGAATAAACATTCCCTGCAATTAATCCTGAGCTTGAGTTTACCCAATTGTTTCCGTCATTGGTAGTTTTAAAAACGCCGGATGCATATCCCACATATAAATTACCGCCGGCAGATATAATAGGCCAAAACGCTCCGCCGGATATGCCCGAATTAACTGGAATCCATGAGTTTCCTGAATTTGTAGATCTGTAAACACCGCTGCTCCAGTCAACCGCAAAAATATAATTATTTTGGAAAATGAAATTTCTAATGTTGTTTAAACCCATATTATTCCAGTTATCTCCGTTATTTGATGTACGGGATACCGAATTTGGTGAAAATGAGCCTGCAAATAAATATCCTGATATTTCCCGCAGCGCCCAGAGGCTGTTATTGGTAATTCCTGAATTTACCAAAACCCAGTTATTTCCCTGGTTTGTTGAACGATAAACTCCATGACCATCGGAAGCAGCAAATAAATATTGGCTATTAGAGGTTATCCCTCTGACTATAGTTCCTGATATTCCGCTGTTTATTTGCTGCCACTGGGAAATTGCAGAAGAAATAATCACAAATTCTAAGATAATTATAAATGATTTCATTTTATTAATTTTTCTATCCCTCTAATTAATTTTTTGAATAATGAACTTTTTAAAACTTTTAATTCATTGCATCTCTTGGACTTTTCATGATATTTATTGGTTGATTAAATTAATTTTTTAATTTTTCTGCTCCACGGTCCCTGTTTGCTGCTGTTAACTGCCGCAACTCTGAAAAAATATGTTCTGTTCTTTTTTAAGCCTTTAAGCGTATAAAACGATTCATTTACAATATCTGCTACTTTCCATTCATTGTTATTTTTGCTGCCCGCTGTTCCTGAAAATTGAATTATATATAACTTTGCATTGCTGATTGAATCCCAGCTGATATTAACTTCTCCCTTATCATCTCCGCGGGTTACATTAAAGCTTTGTATGAAAAGTCTGCTCATTTGTAATAATTAATTTTTAACAAAATTAATTCATAAACTGTAATTGTTTCAAAGAATGTTTTTGAAATTTGTTATCGAAAACTTTGCTCCAGAAAATTAAAAAGGTTCAGAAAATTTAATTTTTGATTATATTTACAGCAAAATTTTTTTTTATTTGTTTTATTCTTTCTGTTTATGGAATAAAAATTGAAATTGTTTACAGAAATAAAATAACGAAAAAAAGTAATTATCCGGTAAATACATTTAATTTAATGCAGTTATGAACAACAGCAGCCTGATTTTATTAGTGAAAAGTATGGATAAATCACAGCTTAAAGAGCTTAACAGCTTTGTGCGTTCACCCTACTTTAATACAAACAAAGCACTTACTTCGCTGTTTGAATATATCAGAAAGCAGCATCCTGAATATGCTGCTGAAAAGCTTGAGAAAAAATATGTTTATAAAAAGCTGTTCGGCAAAACGGAATATAATGACGGTTTTTTAAGGGTACTTATGAGCAATCTTCAGCATCTAGCAGAAGAATATTTAACCGTAAGTGCTTTTCAGAAAGATACTATCTTAAAGAAAAAATTCCTGCTTGATAAAATTGCCGGAAATCCGCCGCTTAAAAAACTCTCAGAAAAAGTACTTAACGAAGGACTTAAAGAAGCAGGGGCGCTGAAAGCCGAAAACCCGGATGATTTTCTGGGCAAATATTTTATGTCATTTTACAGGAAATTTCTTTACAGCACGGGTTTTACCGCAACTAAAAGCAATAAACCAACTGATGAACTTTTTGATGAACAAAAGTACCTTACATATTTTTTCCTGATGAGAATGCTGGCTGACCATTTTTATCATCTTAACCAGAGCCAGATAATGAACTATACTCCCAAATTCATCTTTCTTGATGAAATAATAATATTTCTTGAGAACAATCCAGAATACCTGGAGCTGCCCACACTTAACATGGCTTACCTTAGAGTGCTTCTTTTAAAGAATAACAGGAAAGAAGACCTTTACAGGCTGAAAAGCGCACTATACGGTTCATCTGAAAATCTTGGGCAAAAGGATTGTTTTAATACGATATCTATAATCATTAATTTCTGCCATAAGAATTTTTATCTAAGCGGTGATAAAACTTTTCTATATGAAAAGCTGGAGATACTTCAGTTTGGGCTTAACAAAGGGATAAACTCATTTATAGAAAATGATTACTTTGACCCGAACCGGTATAATAATATGGTTAGCACACTGTTTGAGCTTAACAGGATTGATGAAGCAGAAAAATTCATATACGAATATCACAAAAAACTGGATCCGGATGACAGGAATTTCTGGGAAAATTTTTCATTTGCAGAGCTGAAGACCAGGCAGGGCAAGCACGATGAAGCTTTATCGTTTCTTGCAAGAATAAGAAATGTATCGGCGGTAAGCTATAAATTCAGCCTGAAGGCACTGCAGCTCCGGATATATTATGATGCCGGTTTATGGGAACAGGCTGCTTCTGCAGCGGATTCGTTCAGGCATTTTCTGCAGAAAGAAAGCCTGATGAACCCCGTGTTTAACGAACAATACAGGAATTTCTATTCATTCTATACCAAGCTGCTTGCCTTAAAATCCGGAAAAAATTCCAAAGCTCTACGTGATATTAAAGTTAATTTACAGAGTATACATAATATTGTGCATAAGAACTGGCTTTTGGAAAGAATAAGTTCTGATAAGTAGTTTTATTTCAGCAATACAATTTTTCTTGTTAAAGATCCTGAATTGGTTATCAGTCTGCAAAAATATATCCCGGATGAAAGGTCTTTTGAATGAAAATCTGCTTCATAAATTCCGGGATTAAATTCTTTATCTGCAATTGTATAAACCATTCTTCCGGTAATATCATAAATTATCACTGCTGCTTTGCTGAATTCAGGTATGCTGAATCTAATTTTTGTAGAAGGATTAATAA
>LLZO01000115.1 GCA_001567545.1 Candidatus Tepidiaquacellales bacterium OLB5 | reverse complement strand
GAATTAATATCCTCACATTCATTCTGCATAACAATTTCAAGCTCATCGCTCATCTTCAATGAAAATGCCACTGAATTTATTTTTTTATAAATTGAATATAGCTCGCTCATTTCATTTGCCTGAGCTGTATCATTAATTGATGCTGAATCCGGCAGTTCGCCGCCGGGTTTTACATTTTTATCTTTTTTGTTCAGGTCGCTGAAATTTTCAAATATTCCCCTGATAAATAATTTCTGGTTAGAGATCATCCAAAGGTTTTCCTTGTATTTTATCATTTCAATTTCTTTCATAAGGTTAAAGTTGGAAAGCAGACCGGTATTGGATGTATCTGTAACAGTAAAAGTATTTTCAATAAGCTTTAGATAATTGCTGGCAATAAGGGTAAAGTCGTCTTTAAAATAGAAATTCAGGTTGGCATCAACCTGTTTATAAACAACCAATCCTCCCGGATAATCGATTTTAGTATATAAGGTATCGGCTGTAATATAATCATTGACCCGTTTCCGGTCAAAAGTTCCTTTAACCACAATTGCGTTGTCGCCTATCCATGAATTGGAAAAGTACATTTCATCAATTCCGTTTGAAATACTTACTCCGGCGGCCTGGTTAATAAGGCTTAAGAATCCCCCGAAATTGCGTTCTGCGCTGAAAACTGAATCACTTAAGAACTGTTCCCAGAACTTTGTATCGCGCATTTTCTTAAAATTAAAATACATTACAAACTGGGGGTCGTTTTGCAGCAGGGCGAGATTTTGTTTAACTGTTAATGGAAGCGGGTCAGGATCTAGCTTTTCAGAACAATTAAAAATGAAAAATGAGCAATTAACAATTATAATCCAGCTTAAAACCCGCAGAAGATGCTTTTTATTTATCATTGTTAATTACTCATTGATAATTGTTATTAGTAATCTTTTTTGGAAAAGTAAAATACAGAATACGCCATAGCAGCAAGCATAAACAGAACAGAGCTAATTGGCGAAAGCAGGAAACTGTAAAGAGTCCCGTTTCTGCATTTGCAGTACTTTTCCACATATTTATCTGGTCACCGTTTATCATAGAAGTTGCTATATCCCTGAATTCGCCCGGTTTGGGCAGCAGGTAATAAAGAAAATCAAAGATAAACTTCACAGTTTCATTGCTTACCAGCGTAAAAACCACACCTTCCCTGGTTGAAAGAAGCGGGCACAGAACAAATATGAGGAAAAAATTAACCAGAATAGCAACGACTGTGCTTTGTGTTGTTAAACCAATAATTACTACTATGCTGTACATTGTTGCAAACGCCAAAGTGATCCATAAAATAGAAAGTAGGAACATCGGGTCCCAGTAACCTGATTTAAGAGAAAGTATCAGCCACATTGAACCAAGCAAAAAAACCATGCTCAGAAACACAAAAAGCACAGCTCCAAGAAACTTGGAAAATAATATCATCGGCCTTGAAATAGGCTTTGATATCAAAAGGTCAATTGTACCTTTTTCAAGCATAGAAGGTATAAAAGAAGCAGTAGATATGAGTGAAAAGAAAATTATCAGGTTCCATGATATTGTTAAAAACCCTGTTTCAACCTGCTGAACCAGCATTTTGGAATCGGCAAGGCTCATCACGCCTTCAACTGAATCCATATTAACAAGAAATATCATTATCAGTATTACAATGGCATAGAATATATAATAACCGATAAATATTTTCTTTGCCAGTGCTTCGCGGAAAGTATTTTGAATTATTGTCAGCATTATATATCCTTAGTTAGTATTATCTTTCTTAATTACGTTAATAAATAATTCTTCAAGGGTGTTTGTTTTCTGGTTTACGCTCAGAATGTTTATATTGCAGTTTCTCAGCACATCAATTATTTTGTTAAGACTGGCTGTGCCGGTTTCTGTATTAATTTCTTTTTCGCCAATACCTGCATTTGCATCTACTGCCAGCACTTTTTGTTTTATTTCCATAGAGATAGGTTCTACAGTATGTACAGCAAAGATATTTTCAGCTTTTGTAAGGTCATCAACATTTCCTTCCTTTATCAGGTCGCCTTTATTTAAGATGGCAACGCGGTCGCAAATCATTTCAACTTCAGAAAGGAGGTGTGAATTCAGAAAAATTGTTTTTCCGCGTGATTTTATCTGTGCCAGAATATCGCGTATCTCTTTTCTCCCGATTGGGTCAACGCCGTCAGTAGGTTCATCCAGGAAAATAAGATCAGGGTCGCTGAGCATGGATTGCGCTAGCCCGAGCTTCTGCATCATACCCTTTGAGTATTTTTTAATTTTGGTTTTGCGCCATTGGGTAAGGTTCATCAGACCAAGCATTTCATCGATACGTTTGGTCATATCAGCGCCTGCTTTCATGCCTGAAAGCTGCCCGTAATAGCTTAAAACCTGCTCGCCTGTTAAATAGCTTGGAAACTTATGATTTTCAGGCAGGTAACCGACCTTTGTTTTGGCTTTATAATTCCTGACATCTGTTCCGAACAGCTTAGCTGAACCGTTTGTAGGAAATGTAATTGCAAGCAGTATTTTGATCAGCGTGGTTTTGCCTGCGCCGTTGGGTCCAAGCAAACCGAAAATCTCTCCCTGCTCAACATTAAATGTAAAGTCATTCAAAGCATTAACTTTCTGCTTGGAAAACTTCTGAGTGTACTCTTTGTACAGGTTTTGTGTTTCTATTACGTGCATATATTATTTTTTTGTAAATTCCTTTAACAAAAATTCAAACTCTCCCCTGGTGACTGCTTCGGGCTTTTCTTTTGATTCTCTTATTGCTTCAATACGGTCAATCCTCCGCTCTTTTACTTCACCCCAGAAACTTTCGGAAGAAAGTATCCTGGAGCCGCACTCCTTAGCAAATGAAACCACATCTCTATCTGATGAGACTACTTTAAGCAGTTTCGGGTTTCTGGATTTTTCAATTAAATGTTTTATCAAAGCATCTGCGTGACCGTAGTCGGGACCAACTCCTGTTTTGGAAAACTTCACATCTATATTGCCGTCGTGTTTATTCTTCCCGAATCCATCGAACACCAGCACACACTTTACGCCTCTGCCAAAGTAATGGCTTTTAAGCTTGGAAACCATTGTATCAACACAAATATCCTGTGACTGCTGAAGCAGTATTTTAAGCTCAGCAACCTTATGCATCAGGTTATATGCATCAATAATTATAGTTTCCAAATAAATATAAAAAATTAAAATTCAAAACTAAAAACTAAAATGAAAAATTTAAAAAGTTACCTTTTGTTTTTTAAAGTTAAAATGCTTGACCCGAAAATTCTTGAAATCTCATCCAATTCAATCAAATATTTATCAACTATATCTTTTCCTGCTCTTCCGGAATCCTTTAAAATTGAAAACCAAAGCTTACTTTCATTTGCTGATTTTAGAGCAGTATTAAAATAATTTGTAAAATCTTTTTTACTGCTTGCAGCCTGACCTTCAATGTAATTTCCTATAATACTGGTAATACTTCTGAGCAATTGATCACCTATTCTCCTGCTTATATTATCTACCGGCAGAGCATCCAGGAATTTTATGGTATCAAGCGTTAGATTATATAATCTTCTTTTAAAATCCTTTTTAAACTTTTCTTTGTCATTTTGCATTTTAATACTTGCATTTTCATTTTTTACGGTCTGTTCCTGTACATCAGCCTGGGGAAAGGAATTGATTCCCTCACATGGTCAAGTTTGCATATCCAGCAAACAACGCGCTCAATACCCATACCGAAACCGCTGTGGGGAACGCTGCCGAAACGCCGGAGATCCAGATACCACTCAAACGCATCCATTGGCAGATTATGTTCCTTAATCCTGGATTCCAGTAAATCCAGGCTATCTTCACGTTCGCTGCCGCCGACTATTTCTCCATAACCTTCTGGAGCCAGAACATCAACTCCGCGCACAACTTTTGGATTTTCAGGGTCGCGTTTCATATAAAAAGCCTTGGCTTCCGAGGGCCAGTTATATACCATTACGGGACGGTCGTAATCTTCTACAACAGCTTCTTCATGCGGCGCGCCAAAATCTTCACCCCAGGGGAAAGGTCTGATTTCTTCCTCACCCCCATCGGCTTTTTTACGGATAAGAGGAACATTCTTTTTATTGATTATTTCAACTGCTTCATCATACGTTATTCTTGGAAATGGTTTTTTAACTGCTTCAAGCTTAGTTATATCACGTTCAAGTATAACAAGTTCCTTTTTCCTGTTGGCAAGAACACGCTCTACTATATACACAATAAAATCTTCAATCAGATCCATATCATCATAAATATCATAATACGCCATTTCAGGCTCTATCATCCAGAACTCTGTTAAATGCCTGCGTGTTTTTGATTTTTCAGCGCGGAAAGTCGGACCGAAATCATATACTTTCCCCAAAGCCATTGCACCGGCTTCAGCATAAAGCTGACCCGTCTGCGCAAGGTAAACCTTGCCAAGATCAAAATAATCTGATGAGAAAAGTGTTGTAGTACCTTCTGCAGCGTTTGGTGTGAATATGGGTGAATCAAAAAGTGTAAAACCGTTATCATACATATAATCGCGGCAGGCTTTTATGATCTCTTCGCGAATTTTAATTATCGCAGTCTGCCTTTGTGAGCGTACCCATAAATGCCTGTGGTCTGCAAGGAATTCAATACCATGATCCTTGGGTGTTATGGGATAAGGTTCAGCTATCTGAATAATTTCAACATCTTTAACATGAAGCTCATATTCATCCTTTTTAGGATGCTTTGCAACCGTTCCGGTTACTATTAATGATGATTCCTGTGTAAGCTTTTTAAAATCTTCCCATACTTTTTCCGAAACTTCCTTTTGGGATACAACTCCCTGTATGATTCCGGTGCCATCGCGAAGCTGCGGAAACATAAGCTTACCCGAGGTACGAATGTTATACAGCCAGCCCCGGATGATCACTTCCTCGCCAACAAAATCAGCAATTTTATCAATATAGTAGCGTTTTTTCACGTAATTCTCCAAAAATTATAAGTATTTATGTAATATTACGGAAATTACCTATAATTTGAGAGTGTTACAATGAAGAAAAAGCAGGGAAAAGGCAAATGGGAATTTATTAAAAAGTAAAAAGGCAAAAGGCAAAAAAGTGATATTATTCTAAATATTTATATTAGTTTTTCAGGCAAGTTAAAACAAATAACGTTTTATTATTAATATCCGGGATGAAAGTATAAATAAAGTAATATTAATTAAATTTTTGCTTTTTTACTTTTGACTTCTATTTTTTGATGGGTCTTCTTACAACATAATCACCGCTAATCTTGTATTTACCGTAAATAACGTTGTTGCGGATATTATCGCCGTTATCTTTTTGCCTGGTGCCTGCCCACCATGCTTTAACATAAACATCCTTTTTTGACTGAACTTTTTCTTCAAAAATTATTACGTGGCCATTCCATATTATCAGATCACCTTTTTGGGCATCGGAAATATCTTTTATACCAACAACGGGAAGTATGTCAGAAAAATTATCAGTATTATGAAGATCACGGCATAAAGCATTCTGCTTTGGGGTTTTAAAACCGGATTTATACAGCACATTAAGTGCAAATATGTTGCATTTAGTAGAACCGTTCAGAACAATTAACTGATTATTGAGCCAATAGAGGTATGTTGAGTCAACACTGGGCGAATACCATTTTTTGTTCTGCTCACTGGCTGCAATTTTCATAATTGCCGCGCCGTTGGCTTCGCCAACATCAGTAACTTCCTTATTTTCTTCGTTTTCTTTTTTCTCTTCAGTGGTTTCAGTTTTTTCTTCTGTATCTTCTTCAGTACGCGAAGCCGGAAAACAACCCGTCAGATAAATGCTTAACGAAAAAAATAACGATATATATAGTAATTTTCTGTTTTTCATAACAATTATAGTTATATATACGCTACCAAAATAACTTAAAGTTATGATTTAAACAAATGTCTTTTATACCGTATTTTGGGGAAAATAAAAAAGCCATCCTATACTTCAGGATGGCTTATTTTGCTTTAATGGAGAATATGTTATATTAAAGCTATGGGTACATCAAATGTTTGATTCTTTTACGTTTGGCGTTTCACATTTCACGTTTCCCGTATTTACTTTTTTTCATCATCAACAACTTCAAAATCAGCGTTCTCTACTTTTTTATCATCTGTTTTCTGCTCACCGCCGGCATTTGGATTTGCCTGCTGCTCGCCACCTGCACCCGGCGTACCGGTTGCCTGGCTGTACATCTGGGTCGATGCTTCATTCCATGCAGCGTTCATAGCTTCCATTGCAGATTTAATCTCATCGGTATTGGTTCCCTTAACAGCTTCTTTAAGCCTGCCAAGGGCTGTTTCCAGCTTACCTTTCATTTCAGGGGTAAGCTTTTCGCCGAATTCCTTCATCTGTTTTTCAGTCTGGAAAATCAAACTGTCAGCATGGTTCTTTGTATCAACCTCTTCGCGTTTCCTTTTATCTTCGCCTTCATGCTCCTTGGCATCTTTTCTCATCTTTTCAATTTCAGCATCGCTTAATCCGCTTGAGTGAGTGATCTTAATTGACTGCTCCTTGCCTGAAGCTTTATCTTTTGCTGCAACATGGAGTATTCCGTTTGCATCTATATCAAAAGTTACCTCGATCTGCGGTATGCCTCGCGGAGCGGGCGGAATTCCGTCAAGATGGAACCTGCCTATCGTCCTGTTATCATTTGCCATTGGACGCTCACCCTGCAGAATATGTATTTCAACTGAAGGCTGGTTATCAGCTGCGGTTGAATATACTTCGGTCTTCTTAGTGGGGATAGTTGTATTGGCATCTATCATCTTTGTCATAACTCCGCCAAGAGTTTCTATTCCGAGTGAAAGCGGGGTAACATCAAGAAGTAATACATCTTTTACATCACCTGTTAATACGCCGCCCTGGATAGCTGCGCCGATAGCTACTACTTCATCGGGATTTACGCCTTTATGAGGCTCCTTCTTGAAGAAGTTCTTTACAGCTTCCTGAACTTTGGGAATCCTTGTTGAACCGCCGACAAGAATTACCTCGTCTATCTGGTCTACTGTGAAACCTGAGTCCTGAAGCGCTTTTCTGCACGGTTCAATTGTCCGCTGAATCAGGTCATCAACCAGCTGTTCGAATGTAACGCGTGTAATTGTCATATCAATATGTTTTGGCACGCCGTCAATTGCTGTAATGTAAGGCAGCTTAACATCAGCCTGTGTTTGCTGGGAAAGGTCGCATTTAACCCTTTCAGCTTCAACTTTTAATCTCTGCAGAGCCATCGGGTCTTTGCGCAGGTCTATCCCTTCCTGTTTTTTGAACTCATCGGCTAAGTAATCAACCAGCCTCTGGTCAAAATCATCACCGCCAAGGTGTGTATCACCATTGGTTGATTTTACCTGGAAGTTGCCTGTGCCTTCGATATCATACAGCTCTAATATGGAAATATCAAAAGTACCGCCGCCAAGGTCATACACAGCAACTTTTTCATCTTTTTTCTTTTTATCCAGCCCGTATGCAAGTGCTGCTGCAGTAGGCTCGTTGATAATTCTTTTTACTTCAAGCCCGGCAATTTTACCGGCATCGGTAGTTGCCTGGCGCTGTGCATCATTAAAATATGCAGGTACTGTAATAACTGCTTCAGTTACCTTTTGACCAAGGTAGTCTTCGGCAGTCTGTTTCATTTTCTGAAGCACCATTGCTGAAATTTCAGGCGGTGAATAAACCCTGTCGCCAATTTCAACCCTGGCGGTATCATTATCACCTTTTATAACTTTGTAAGAGACCTTTGTGATCTCGTCACTGACTTCATTGTACCTTCTGCCCATAAAACGCTTTATGGAAGATACAGTGTTCTGCGGATTGGTTACAGCCTGCCTTTTTGCCGCCTGTCCCACAAGGCGCTCGCCGCCTTTGGTGAAAGCAACAACAGAAGGCGTGGTTCTGTGCCCTTCCGAATTTGGAATTACAACGGGGTCATTGCCTTCCATTACGGCAACTACCGAGTTGGTTGTTCCAAGATCGATTCCGATAATTTTTCCCATAGTTTTTATTCTTTCTATTTTATATCCCGAATATTTATCCGGCTATTTATTTTTAAAACTTATTATTTATATCAAACTTTAATTCAGTATACTCTTTTAATGCTTCGGTTTTTTCCGGTATATCCATATCTGAAACCGATTTAAACAGATCTTTTGAAATTTCCAGACATTTTAAACTTTCTTCGGTATTCCCCTGTGACCTGAGTATAAGCCCTTCTTCTTTTAACAATTTTGCCGAGCAGTAAATTTTTTCGGCTTCAGATTCTTTATTTTGGGAAAATACATATTTTATTCCCGCTGCTCCAAGTGACCTTAAATGTTCTACCCCGAATCCGGTTACCAGTCGGCTTAAGCCGTCAAGCTCCGTACGCGCATCAGTGTAGCTTTTCATTTCGCGCATAAGGATTATCTTGGCCATGGCTTTGATAAAATCCTCTATCATCCGCATTATATAATCTTTTCTGAACATGTACTTTCTTTTTTGCGGCTTTATTATTTCAGATACAAGGCTTTTTCTGAATAATCTATCAAAGCCTTATGTTTTTTCAGGATATCAGCGCCAATTACACCGTCTATTTTTTCAGACCCGTTCTTTTGCAGTGCGCTGTTAACATAAGCCAGGTCAATTACTGCAAACACTGCTTTGGACAGAATAAATCCTTTAATATTTAATTCATTACCGGTGCTTTTCCGTGTTTTTAATGCATCGGTACCAAGACCTCCGGCATCTTTTGTGGTTTTGCCTGAAATCTTAAGTGAAAACTTTTCTGCTGAAGCCTCATCAATTACAGTATGAGATGCCCCTGTATCCAGAATAAACCTGCCGTTTTTACCGTTAACTTTTGCAGTTAATTTAAAATGTCCGGCACCGTTATTTTTAAGGGGTATTTTACTGTAACCCTGTTTTAAAAGAACATCAATTAATATATTTTTCATTAATAATTCCTAGAAACATTTATTTATTAAATTCAGACATATCTTTTTAAACCCACATTACAGTTTTATTTTCCCGGAATTATTAACCTCACCCCCTAACCCCTCTCCTAAAAGGAGAGGGGGAAAACTCCAAAAATTTTCGGACTGCTCTCCCCTCTCCCTACGGGAGAGGGGCTGGGGGGTGAGGGTCTCATTTCTCATAAAATCAGCGCCGGAGGACCATCAACTCCGGCGCTTTTAAAACTGCTAATGCAAAACTTCTGCATTAACTTACTTCAATTAACCAAACATTAACTAACTATGAAACAATCTGAATTTCCTGAAGCTAATTATTTTATTTCTATCTGCTTTTCAACGATCTTTGCTTCTTCTGTTTTAGGCAGAGTAATGTTAAGCACACCGTTGTTATAATCAGCAGATATTTTATCTACTATTATTTCAGAAGGAAGAGTGAAGCTTCTTGAAAATGCTCCGTAGTTCCTTTCGATCCTGTAATAATTCTTCTTTTCATCTTTCTGTTCGGTCTTTTTTTTCGCCGCTTATTGTCAGTACATCGCCTACCAGATTGATCTTAATATCATTCTTATCAACACCGGGTACTTCTGCATGAACGTATAAATTTTCATTGTCTTCAGTAACATCAACCCTGGGAGTAAAAACATTTGAATTAAATGGTTTTATTCCCCATTCACCCATGAACGGTGAATCAAAATCTTCAAAGAACTTTTTAATTTTCTTATCGATGTTTGAAAGTTCTGATGCCGGTTTGAATTTTACTAATGTCATTTTTAAAATCTCCTTTTATTTTTTATTATTAAATTTTTTCTTTCGGTTTATAGTAGTACAAACTCCGTGCCAAACTTTTTTATTGAAATTTACCAATTTTTACAGCTTTTCGAATTTATTGATTTGCCAAAATGTCACATTATTTGCCATAAATTGATTAATAATGTATAATATTTCAATATTAATGGAAATTTTGTCATACCTTGTATATTATCAGAAAATTATTGATTTTTGTATTCACATCTCTATAATTAAATATTTTATATATGCAGAAAGATATTATATATACAAAAAATGCGCCTGAGCCTATTGGACCATACTCACAAGCTGTAAAATTAAGCTGGGAAAATCAAAAGATATTATATACTTCAGGTCAGGTTGCTATTGATCCGGCAACGGGAGAATTTAAAGGCGGTAATATTAAAGAGCAGACTAAATTAGTTCTGGAAAACATTAATTCAATACTTAGAGAAGTAAACAGCAATTTGAAAAACGTAATAAAAACTACAGTTTTTATAAAAGATATGAATGATTTTTCAGCAATGAATGAAGTTTATGCAGAATATTTCGGCGATTCAAAGCGGCAAGATCAACCGTAGAGGTTGCCCGCCTGCCAAAAGATGCGCTGGTTGAAATTGAAGTTATAGCAATGGTATAAAGATTGTTATAACACAGATTCTGTTCCATTTTGGATTTTGTATGTAATTAATATTAGTTAATTTTGAAATATCATTAACCTATCAGAATTCCTATGCATACAGAGATAATTGAAGTAAAGGAAAAAACCCTTAGAGTATCAAAAATGGCAGAGACATTGATTGCCTCTGAAATAATTAAGCTTGCCGGTGAAATAAATGAAAAGATAAAACAGGGTGAGCAGATCCACAATTTAACAATCGGAGATTTTGACCCGAAGGTATTCCCGATTCCCGCAGAGCTTGAAGAAGAAATAATAAAAGCATACACTAACCACGAAACAAACTATCCCCCTGCAGATGGCATGCTTGAGACAAGAAAAGCTGTATCAAAATTCCTGAAAGAAAAAGAGGGGATAGATTACAATCCGGCAACGGAAGTGCTTATGTCTGCAGGCGCAAGACCGCTTATATATGCAACTTTTCAGACATTGGTACAGCCGGGAGATACTGTATTATTCCCGGTTCCGTCATGGAATAACAATCATTACACTCACCTTTCACATGCAAATAAAATTGAAATCAATACTAAGCCTGAAAATCATTTTATGCCTACTGCAGCAGAGCTTAAAGAGCACATTAAAGATGCAGCATTGATTGCTTTATGCTCACCGCTAAATCCTACTGGAACGACATTTTCGAAAAAAGACCTGATGGAAATTTGCGAGCTTATAGTTGAAGAAAACAACAGAAGGGGAGAAAACGAAAAACCTGTTTACCTGATGTATGACCAGATCTACTGGGTATTAACATACGGCGAAACCGAACATTTTAATCCCGTTAGCCTTATACCTGAAATGAAAAATTATACAATTTTTATTGACGGACTTTCAAAAGCGTTTGCTGCAACAGGGGTAAGGGTCGGCTGGTCGGTTGGACCGGCCAGGGTAATAGGCAAGATGAAATCAATCCTCTCACATCTTGGCGCATGGGCGCCTAAAGCAGAACAGGTTGCAACTGCAAAATATCTTGCCAGAACAGCAGATGTAGATAATTACCTGAAGAGGTTTAAAAAAGAAGTGCACGACAGACTTGAAGGTTTTTACAATGGTTTCATATCTTTAAAAGATGAAGGGCATAAAGTTGATGCAATAGCTCCGCAGGCAGCAATTTATTTAACAGTACAGTTCGATCTCCACGGAAAGAAAAAAGAAGACGGTACTGTGCTTGCTGCAACAAAAGATGTGACTAAATACCTGCTTGAAGAAGCGCGTGTTGCAATTGTTCCTTTTTCTGCATTCGGTGACTCAGAAGACTCAACCTGGTACCGTTTATCTGTAGGCACCTGCAGGCTGGAAGAAGTTGAAAAAGTTATCGAAAGCCTGAGAAAAGCATTAAGAAAACTGAAATAAAATAACACTATTATATATATTCAAAATTTAAAAAATTAAATTTTGAATTTACTGCTGGTTATACTGAAGATTTTTTTAATAATTAACTATAACCGCCATGAAAAAATTCATCAAACTGCTTTTAATTGTAGTTTGTATTGGTTTCTTTGGCTTTTTATTCAATACAAACAACTCCGGAACATCCGGAAGCATCACCGATTTTTATTATTTTAACGGTGAAAAAATTCTATCTTCAGCCCTCAAATGATGTAATATTTATCACACTAAAACAAAATGTTTCTATGCAAAGCGCTCAGCAGGTATTTCAAAAATACCCGCAAGTAGATTTAAGCAGAAGCGGCATACAAACTGCAGATGAAAACTTCGTAAAGCTTAAATACCCGCTGAATGATGATAATTACTCCAGGCTTTTAAATGATCTAAGAAAAGAAAGCATTTTCGAAAATGTTAATCATGCTTTCACCCCCCGCGGAGTAAACGATAACAAAACTTTCTATGGTTTAAGCGACCTGCTTATACTCCAGTTCAAACAAAACATTTCAAAAAGCCAGATAGATAATATTAACAGGGATAACGGTGTGGAAATTGTCGAAAAGATCAATGTAACTGGCGGAGAAACATTCCTTGCAAGGGTTAACAATAATTCAGCCGGACTTAATGCTATGGAAGTTTCAAACAGGTATTATGAGAACGGTTTTGTGAATTATTCTGAACCGAGCCTGTATGTTACTAATGTACTCTGTGATACAGTCAATGATGCGTTTTATCCCATGCAGTGGGCATTAAGAAATACAGGAACTAATGTTCCTACCAATCCGCCTAACGTAATTGCTGATGCTGATATGGATGTTGACAGCGCATGGAATGTAACTAAAGGCGACAGCACTGTAATTATTGCTATTCTGGATACAGGTGTTGATACAACGCATCCGGATATTAGCCGGGTATTTGGTTATGATTTTGCAAACAATGACGGTAACCCGAATGATGACGGAAACCACGGCACTGCATGTGCGGGAATATCAGCCGCTATAGGAAATAATATAATTGGAGTATCCGGTGTAGCATACAGGTGTAAAATCATGCCGATAAAAATAATCAATTCAGCCGGAAGTATACCGGGCTACCATGTAGCTGCTTTCGGAACAATATGGGCATACCAGAACGGCGCAGCCGTTTTAAGCAATTCATGGGGATTTGTAGGCGGAGCAAGCTCTTTAATGATAAATGCAATCAACGATGCTGCAAGATTCGGGAGAAACGGAAAAGGCACTGTTTGCTGTTATGCATCGGGTAATGAAAATACAAGCCCGATGAGATTTCCTGCAATTTCACCGCTGGCAGAAATGGTTGTTGTTGGCGGATTAACTCCGTGCAATAAAAGAAAAAGCCCGACTGACGGCTGTTCAGGTGAAACATGGGGCGCTTGTTTTGGACCGACGCTGGATATTGTTGCACCGTGTACAAGGATCTATACAACAGACAGGGTTGGAACACCGGGATACTCAACCGGAGATTATTATAATTCATTCAACGGCACATCAAGCGCAACACCTAACGCCGCAGGCGTTTGCGCACTTGTAATTTCAGCTAACCCTAATTTAACACGCAAAGAAGTAGAAGCGCTTATATCATTAAGCGCAGAAAAAGTAGGCGGGTACAGCTATACTACCAATAATGAATATGGTATGTGGAACAACGAAATGGGTTACGGCAGTATTAATGCAAGGCTTTCACTTGCATTAATGAGCAGCCTGTTTGACAGGGTAAAACCGGATATTTTCCATGATAAACCGCAGGTTTCCAGCCCGGACTCACTGGCAAGAAATATATCAGCAGTTATAAGGGATAATAAAATGTTAGGCACAGGCAATAACAGGCCGCGCTTGTACTACAGGGTTAATGGCGGCTCATTTTTCACTGTATTTGCGAATACCACAGTGCTTGATACATTTAAGTTTACAATTCCGGGCCAGGCAACAGGCTCAACGGTAGAATATTATTTTGCTGCACAGGATACAGCGCTTGCCCCGAATGTTTCTACCCTGCCTAAAGGAGGCTCCGGTGTAAATCCGCCGGGTACAGTTTTTCCGCCAACCTTTTTTACTTATAAGATCGGGAAATACCGCGTTCAGACCAGCACCACAACACCAAAGCTTTGTTTAAATAACACAACAATTTTTGATACCATATTTGTATCCGGAATTAATGACAGCGTAATTGATGTTGATGTAAAATTAAATATATCAAACAGGGATGACCAGGATGTAGATGTATTTTTATTCAAAGGAAGCCAGCAAAGTGAGCTTACTACTGATAACGGTGGCTCAGGTGATAGTTATGTGAATACTATTTTTGATGATGAAGCAACCATAGCTATAACTGCAGGCACAGTTCCTTTCACAGGCAGGTTCAGACCTGAAACTCCGCTTAACGTATTTGACGGCAGAACTCCAAACGGAATGTGGGTCTTAAGATACACTGATGATGCAACAACAGGATTTAACAGCACTCTTGATGACTGGATGATTGAAATAACTTATGGAAATACCGTAGGTATTCCGCAGACAGTAACAATTCCATCGAAATATTTATTGCAGCAAAATTATCCAAACCCGTTCAACCCGGTAACCCAAATTACTTATGGTTTGCCAAGGAACAGCAATGTTCAGCTTGCTATATATGATATAACCGGAAAAGAAGTTGCTGTAATTGTAAACCAGCAGCAAAATGCAGGCATGTATGAAGTTTCAGTAGATGCTGCAGCATTAAATTTAAGTTCGGGAATTTATTTCTATAAGCTTAAAGCCGGTGATTTTGAACAGGTAAATAAAATGATACTCGTGAAGTAATTCACATAATTTAATTATAAAAAAAGGAGCTTAATATTAGGCTCCTTTTTTTTGCAAAATAATGATTTATCTTGTCACAACAGGTCCCCAGATGCTTCTGCAGGGCCCGTTTAGCTGAATTTTGCTGCTCATGTTAAAATCTCCTTTTATATTTTACCCAAATTTTAAATACATACAAAGATATTTGTAAAACCGGGGGTTAACAAAGAGACTTTAATTGAGAACTAAACATCGTTAAATTGTAAAAATTTCACAAAATCTTTAAAAAACGGCAATTTTAAAGGGTTTTAACAAGCCTTAACTAATCAGCAATAAACAGTTAAAAGTGTGATAAATTCCAAATTAGCGGATATTTTAAGGACATTTTCAAAAAATGAGCTGAATGAATTTGAAAAATTCATTTCGTCGCCGTTTTTCAGCAAAGGCAGAAATTATGTGCCTTTCATATCATATATCAAAAAATATCATCCAAAATTTGATAATGAAGAACTTTTGCCTGAAAATATTTATGGCAAGCTTTATCCCGGAAGAAAATATAACAAACAGGTAATCTGGAATATCACTTCATCACTTCAGAAAATGGCCGAAGAATTCCTGATTTACCGCGCGCTTGAGCGCAGTAGGCATATTAAGAACAGCCTGCTTGCTGATGAATTTTTGAACCGGAAGCTTTCACAATACCAGGCAAAAAAGCTTGATGAAATGGAAAAAGCTCTGGAAAAAATTGGTATAAGCGAAAATTATTTTAAATTTAAGACAGAGCTTGAGTCAGGCAGAATGCTGTACCATTTCCTTGAAGATACCCAGCATTTGCTTTCTCAGCATATCATTAAAAAGGGAGAAAATGCTATAATGCATTTAATGCGCGAGCTTTCAGGTGTGATAAATGATCTGAAAGCAAATGCTTATATGTTTAATGCCGAATTTACCCTTAACCTTCCGCTGAATTTTGTAAAAAATCTTGATCTGGAAAATATCATTATATATGCGCGGAAAAATAAATTTGAAAACGCCGATGTGATGGATATGCTGTATTGTTCTATAATGATGGTTCTGAAATTTGAAGATGAAAAATTTTTTATCAGGCTTAAAGAGCTGTTCGAAAGAAATATCGATAAATT
>LLZO01000114.1 GCA_001567545.1 Candidatus Tepidiaquacellales bacterium OLB5 | reverse complement strand
CAGAAAAATTGATTAACCACGACATTTATGTCGTGGATATAAGCATATACCAAATTCCGGGCTTTCTCCGAAGGAGTGCCTTCGGCAAGCCCTGATTAAAATTATTAAGTGCGGGTTAAAACCCTTGATTATTACAATAAATTTTCCACGACCTGAAGGTCGTGGCAACACAAACGAAATCATTAATATGTTGTTGGAGCATTACTGCCAGATGCAGCATCCGTCCAGCGCAATCCTGCATTTTGAAATATCAACTTCAATTTCACTTACAATAAACATGTGTTTTTATTTTAGAGTTTTGTGAATGTTTTTTGTGAAAATGAGATGTTTTTGTTAAATGCATTTTTTACAAAATAAATAATTGATCAGATTGGTGATGACATTGTAAGTGACATTGGTATTGAAATCAGCGGATTTTTAAAAACAGAATGTTTTAAGATACCCACTTTGTTCCGGCTTTTTTGCAGTATCAGAAAAATCCCTTATATTTTAATAGAAATTTTTACGTCAAAGAACAAATATATGCTAAATGCATATAATATAAAAATAATATATGGTATTAGCAGTGTCAAGTCATTTATGCGGAACCGTTTTCTGTTAAAAATCCGGCTTTAAGGCAGTTAGGCGGTATTGAGACGCCCCAGCCCACAGGGATCCTTAGTACCGGGGTGTCTGTACGTGTAAATTCTGCTACGGAGTGCATCAACTAAGTTGCTGCAAGCATTGACATAGTCAATGCACTCCAGAATTTAATTTTGCATTCCGGTCTGTTCAGAGGAGAGGATCTGACGGGAGCAAAATCCGGAAAGTTTAATGCGGTTAATATGAAAAAAACAAGAATTAAGAAGCCTGTGAATAATACTCTTATGAAGAGAATATAAGTATAACTGCATTATTTTAAAAATAAATAAGGTAAACAATAACTTAACATTATACTTCAAATATTGCCCTTGACTTTTTTAAAATTATTCATTCATTTACAAATGACCTGATAAAATATATATTTACGACAACCCATAACCACCTTTAATCCGGTGATTAAGATAAAAAAATAGATTTAGAAACTAAATAAGCGTAATGAGAAGTAAATACATATTTGTAATTTTTTACTTTTGCCTTTTTACTTTTTACCTGGAAGCTCAGCCAACGCAGGAGTGGGTCGCGAGGTATGAGCGTCCTTCAGGCAGCAGCGGCATTGCGAACCATATGGCTTTGGATAAAGTTGGCAACTGTTATGTCCTCGGCAATACTGCGGCAAACGGTGGCGTTATGGTTCTAATAAAATACAATACTGCAGGTGATACAGCCTGGACGAGAACATACCCGCAAACCGGAAATGTTGGAGTTGTTGCTGATAGCATTGGCAATGTTTACATAACAGGTTACTTCGGCCCTTCATTCGGACCCTATAACATAGTTACAATAAAATATAACCCCGTAGGAGTGCAGCAATGGCTGAAGATCTATGATTCCGGAGGTAATGATGAATGCAGAGATATCGCAATGGATAAGACGGGGAATATATATATCGGCGGATTTAGTGATAATCAGAGTTTGATCATTAAGTACAATATAAATGGAGACACAGTTTGGACTAGAAAATATGGTGAAACAAATTATCGTTTCCCAGGGATTAACCTGATACTTGATTATCAAAACAATGTATTTATTAGCGGCAGAAGAGAACATACCCCGAGTAGCACTGGTTCTCAATTTACAATAAAGTATGATTCAAACGCTGTATTTAGATGGATCAATAATCCATTGGAAAATCTTATGATCTCACCCACAAAGACAGGAACAGACATTTCAGGTAACGTTTATGTTACAGGGCAGTCTTTTAACAATAATATTCTAACAATAAAATATGACTTTAACGGAAATGAAGTATGGCAAAGAATCTATGATGGACCAGGAATTGGAACGGATAGACCTAGTGATTTAAAAATAGATCTTATTGGTAATGTTATTATAACAGGTATAAGTTCTGGTACTGGAAGCGGTAGTGATTACTTAACAATGAAATACAATTCATTTGGTGACTCTATCTGGGTGAAGACTTATAATGGTACAAACAGTAATAATGATGAATCATATTCGTTAGATATTGATGATTCTAATAATGTTTATATAACAGGAAGGAGTATTAACACAGGGTTTAGTTGGGACTATGCAACTATAAAATACTTATCAAATGGAAATCAAATTTGGTTAGAAAAATATAATGGACCACCCGGTAATGCCGGTGATCTGGCATATGTAATTAAACTAGATAAATTTAATAATGTATTTGTAACAGGGATTAGTGATAGAGGAGGTTTTATATACGATTATGCAACTATTAAATATAACCAGCTTGTGGGAATTGAACCAATAGATAATGAAATACCGGAAAAATATTTATTATTCCAGAATTATCCGAATCCTTTTAACCCGGTTACTAATATAAAATATTTTATAGCTAAAAACAATTCTATGGTAAATTTAGCTGTATTTGATGTAACCGGTAGAGTAATAAAAACTTTAGTAAATAATAAACACAAAACAGGAATTTACGAAGTGTTATTTAAACCAGAAAATATTTCAAGCGGAGTTTATTTCTTTAAAATAACTGTAGATAATTTTACAGAAACCAAAAAAATGATTTTGATTAAATGATAAGGCAGTGAGCCTCTAATTTACCCCGTTGTTGGTCTTATGACCAACAACATAATTTGAATTTCCATTTCCAGTTTTCGTATTTTGACCTTCAGCTTAGTTTAAACATCACTCCTCTAAGGTAATCACGGTATAAATATTTGTAACACTTTGATACAGTGATAAAGTTAAATTTTCGGTTTAACTGGTAATTTATTATTTACTCACTCAAGCGATTGTTTTAGGGTCAGCTTTAATGGTATTTTTGTAACAGTAATAATGCCGTCAGCAACGGCTTTGATTTTAATCAATAAAACTAAAATGTCTTTAATAGTAATTCCCGTTAAACGCGCTGCTTTAATAATATTGATAACTCCGTTTTATATAAAAGTTATCTGTATCAGGTAAATCACTATATTGAATTTAATATTTT
>LLZO01000113.1 GCA_001567545.1 Candidatus Tepidiaquacellales bacterium OLB5 | reverse complement strand
TTCATATCATCTGCAATAGTTACCGGTAATTTATCTTTGAAAAAATCGTACACTTTTTGCTTCGATGAGCCTATTGCGATAACATGTTTTACATGTTCCAGTACTTCTTTTTCTATCTGTGAATAATCATTGCCTTTATCTTTGCCCCCAAGGATAAGAACCAGTTTTTCGCTGAATCCCTTTAAAGCATACCAAACTGAATTTACATTTGTAGCTTTGGAATCGTTGTAGTATTTTATTCCGTCAAGCTCTCTTACAAATTCCAGCCTGTGTTCAACACCTTTAAAATTTTCGAGGGTTTTTTTAATATATTCTTTTTCTATGCCGAATATTTTAGCTGAAATAACGGAAGCCATTGCATTGTATACGTTATGATCCCCCTTAATAATCAGTTTCTGCGTATCAATAATATTTTCTTCTCCCATGTAGTAATAATAAATCAGATCGAAGTTATCTACAAATGCTCCTGTTCCGGAATATTCTTTTACTTTGCGTGTTAAGCTGAAAGCAGACTTATTGGCATTTATGCTGTTTGCTGATCTTCTTACAAGGTCATCATCATAATTAAATACAAAGTGGTCACTGCTGTTCTGGTTTAACGTAATTCTTAGTTTTGATTCAAGATACTTTTCAAAAGTATCATACCTGTCAAGGTGATCCGGCGTTACATTCAGCAAAATTGAAATGAATGGCTTGAATTTCCTGATATTATCAAGCTGAAAGCTTGAAGTTTCTATTACTACAATCGATTTATCATCTGTTTGTTCAACTATATCACTGAATGCTATGCCAATATTACCGCATACAAAAGTTTTATATCCAGCATCCTTAAATATTTCACCTATCAGCGTTGTAGTGGTGGTTTTACCGTTTGTACCTGTAATAGCGATAATTTTTCCCTTGCAGTACCAGGAAGCTGCTTCTACTTCGCTTATTACTTCAATATTCTTAGAAAGCGCTTTTTGAATAACAGGTGAGTTCTGCGGTACACCCGGGCTTACTACCATAATATCAGCATCAAAAACTTTTTCGGAATGATTACCGAATTCTGACTGAATTCCGCAGTTTTCAATTTCATTCAAAAACTGCGGATCAATTTTTGATCTGTCATTGGAATCGCTCAGAAAAATTTCGAATCCTTTACGTTTAAGCAATTTAGCAGCAGCAACACCGCTTTTAGCTGCACCAACAACTGTTACTTTTTTAATATTTTCTACAATATCAATCAATTTTTTTGAATATTTAATTTATCTCGGAAAAGTTGCACCAATATTAAGTCCGATTCCCTGGTATCTCAGGTCATCGAATTCCCTTAAGTAATTAAAATATTTCAGCTCAACAACTATATTAAAATCATAATTCCTGAAGAATACTGCTCCTGCAATCAGGTTAAGCCCTAATCCGCCTCGTGCCGCTACACTGGTCTTTTCAGGATCATCCCTGTCCCTGCCGATAAAATGCAAGCCAAGCCCGCCCCCTACAAACGGGTCAACTTCAGATTTATTTTTTGAACCGAGGAATGGATACATAACATTAACATCAACACCAATATCAGTAAAAGCAGGGCTGGTTTTAAATCTGAACGGTATACTTATTTCAGCCCAAAAACCATCACCAACATATTTGCCAAATGCTTCAATGGCAATAAGCTGATGGCCGGTGTAATCACCCTGGAGGAAGAACATACCTATTTTACCTCCGGGTACAAAATATATCTTTTTTGTCGGCTTCTGATAAAGTTTAACGGAATTTGAGTACTGTTTATTTTCAGAACCTTTAAGCTTTAATGGATCCAAGTTTAAACCTGCCTTATCATCAGATTTTAACTCATACCCAGTATTGATCTGTGAAAATGTTATTCCTGTTAATAACACCAGTACTAAAAAGCTTTTTAAAAAAATTTAATTTTGTTCATTGGTTGCTCCTTATTAATTTAAATTATTATCTGATTTTAAATGTAGCAAACGTTAAAATTGCAAGGATTACTGCAACTATATAAAATCTTGTTACTATTTTAGGTTCCGGAATTCCGCTCAGCTCAAAATGATGGTGCAGCGGAGCCATCCGTAAAATTCTTTTTCCTTCACCGTATTTCTTTTTTGTATATTTAAAATAATATCTTTGTAAAATCACTGAAAGCGACTCTGCAAAAAATATACCGCCAAGAATGGGAAGCAGAAATTCTTTTTTTATTAATATAGATAATGTCCCTATAGCCCCGCCTAATGCAAGCGAACCGGTATCACCCATAAAAACCTGTGCCGGGTATGAATTGAACCACAGGAAACCCAGTGAAGCCCCGACAAGCGCTGCACAGTAAACAGCCAATTCTCCGTTACCGGGAAGGTAAATAATATCCAGGTACCTGCTGAAAATTTCATTACCGCTCAGATACGCAATCAATCCAATTGCCAGCCCGGCTATACCAACTGTTCCTATTGCAAGTCCGTCAAGTCCGTCTGTTAAATTTACAGCATTTGAAGTTGCGGTAATTATAAACACCATCAACGGGATATAAAAATATGAAAAGTCGAACTCTATCTGTTTAATGAACGGTATTGTTGTTACGGAATTTATATTTTCAAATTCCGGCAAAAAGTATATTAAGCAGGCTACTACAATTCCCAGGCCGATCTGGTTCATCAGCTTATATCTTGCAACAAGGCCCTTTTTCATCTTTTTGAATACCTTCAGGTAATCATCTATAAAACCAACAAGCCCCATCCATATAGTGGAAAGAAGTATAAGCAGTATATATGTATTTTTAAGATCTCCCCATAACAGAACCGGAATAAGTATAGCAAGCAGAACTATTACGCCACCCATCGTAGGTGTTCCGGCTTTTGAATAATGAGACTGGGGGCCATCGTGTCTTATTTCTTCGCCGACGTGTTTTTTCTTTAATACTGCAAGGATCTTTGGTCCGATCCAGAAACAAATTATCATTGCAGTTATAGCGGATAGTGCAGATCTCCATGTTAGAAACCTGAATACATCAAAACCCGGAGGGCTAAATGTTTTATTTATATATTCCGCTAAATAATAAAGCATTTATATTGATATTTAAATTTTATAATAACCTTTAATTTGAAATTAAATTTATTACTTCTTCCATTTTCATGGATCTTGAACCTTTTACCAGTACAACGTCCCCTTTTTTAATCAGCAGCTTCAAAAATCCAGCCAGAGCAGCTTTATCCTCAAAGTAATAATTATTCTTTACTCCTTTGGCAGCTTTAAAAGTATTAAAAGATAATGGACCGTACGTCAGCAGATAACTGAACTTCATTTTTTTTACCAGTCTTCCGATCCCGGAATGTTCCTTAGCAGATGCTTTTCCAAGCTCTAGCATATCTCCCAATACTATAAATTTGTTCCCTTTAACATTGTAAGCCTGCAGGTTTTTTAATGCTGCAATAACTGAATCAGGATTAGAATTATATGTATCATCAATAACCGTAACCCCGTTTATGTTCTTTAACTGATTTCTCCTGCCAGATTCAATACTGTAACCGGATAATACTTTTTTTATATCACGGGCAGGTACATCAAAATAAAATCCTGCTGCTGCTGCGCATAATGCGGCATTTGCGCTTTGATATCCTATATTTTTTAATGTTGTGTTTATTTTTTTATCCCCGTAATTTATTTCCATTTCCGGAAAAAACTTCTTAAATCCTTTCACCCTGCCTTTAACTTCTGTCCTTCCGCTGAAGCCAAAACCAAAAGTCTTAATATTTTTCAATCTTCTTAGCTTAGCCAGGTATTTATCATCTGTATTCAGGAATAATGTACCGTAAACCAGATTAAGATACTCTGCAAGCTCACCTTCGGCTTTTGCCGCTCCTTTTATATTTTTCAGGAATTCCAGATGTTCTTTGCCTATATTTGTTATCAAACCATACTGCGGTTCTGCAATTCTGCAGAGATTTTCAATTTCTCCAAAATGATTTGTTCCTGCTTCGATAACTGCCAGCTCATGCTTTTCATTCAGCCTGAAAAGTGTTAACGGCACACCAATATGATTGTTAAGATTGCCTTCTGTTTTAAGTACATTATATTTTTGCGATAACACTTCAGAAATAAGATCTTTTGTGGATGTTTTTCCGTTGCTTCCGGCAATTGCCATAACCGGTATCACAAACTTATTCCTGTACTCCCTGGCAATATCACCAAGTGCCTTTTCAGTATTCTTTACAGCTACCAGGCATTTATTTTTAAAAGAACTGTTATTATTTTTTTTAAGCCATGATTCATTTACAACAGCGCATCCTGTACCTTTTTTAAGAACCTGTTTTACAAATGCATGCCCGTCAAATCGTTCTCCTTTTATTGCTATGAACAGGTCACTTTTACCGCATTTTCTTGAATCTATTGAAACACCTGAAAATTTTTTGTTTCCTGTTATTTCAGGATTGTAAATTTTTACTCCCCTTAGCCTCTTAATATCATCAATACTTAAATTCATTTAATAACCCGGTCATTTACCGTATTTTTCTGTAATTTCCCTGTCGCTGAAGTGATTCTTAACACCTTTTATTTCCTGGTATGTCTCATGACCTTTGCCGGCTATTAAAATAATATCATTTTTCCGGCTCATTTCAATTGCTTTTTTAATTGCCATTTCCCTGTCAGGTTCAACCGAATAATTATCCGATGTTATTCCAGCTTTAATATCTTCTATGATACTTATAGGATCTTCATTCCTGGGATTATCTGACGTTATTATTACATGGTCACTGTTCTTGGCTGCTATATCGCCCATTAGCGGACGTTTAAGCTTATCCCTGTTGCCCCCGCACCCGAATACAGTTATTATCTTTCCTTTGGATTTACTTTCCGTCAGTATTTCTCTGATTGTTGTAATTGCCTTTAATAATGAATCAGGTGTATGAGAGTAATCAATTATTGCATCTGCTCCGTTTGCAAGCGTTATCCTGTTAAATCTTCCGTCAACTGCTTCAAATTCATTAATATATTTAGTTATATCACTGTAACTGATATTTATACTGTGAAGAGCTGCAATAGCAGCAAGTATATTATGTACATTGAATTTGCCTGTCAGCCTTGTTTTAACAGATATCTCTTCGATATTTTCACCATTGCGCGGAACAAGTACATCAAATTTCATTCCTGAAATATCCATTTTGATATTTTTAGCAGTGTATGTACCGCAGCCAAACCCGTAAGCAATCCTTTCTGCTTCACAACCTGAAACTATTTTTGTCCCGTATTCATCATTGCAGTTATATATAGCGGCAGTTTGGATTCCTTTGCTGCCTATTCTTTTTAATGAATCAAACAGAATTTTTTTTGAGGCTGAATAATTATCCATATCCAGATGGAAATCCAGGTGCTCAGGTGTTAAATTTGTGAAAACAGCTATATCAAAATCCAAACCGTATACCCTGTGCAGGGCGAGTGAATGCGACGATACTTCCATAACTGCAAACTCAACATTTTCATCTGCCATTTGCTTAAGAATTCCGTTGAGATCAATTGCTTCCGGGGTAGTGTGTTCTGTTTTTATATACCTGTTATTTATAAAATTTCCGTTAGTGCCTATTAACCCGGTCTTTTTTCCGGATTTCATTAAAACAAAGTTTATCAGCGAAGTAACTGTTGTTTTGCCGTTAGTACCGGTAACACCGATCATTTTAATTTTTGATGACGGGCTGCCGAAAAATGCAGAGCTCATAACAGCCATAGCTTTGCGTACATTCTGTACTTTATGGATCCTGTTATCTGAAATTCCCGGTTCACCGTCAGTTATTACTGCCATTGCTCCTTTTTGAAGTGCATCGTTAATAAATTTGTTACCGTCTGCATTAAAGCCTTTTACTGCGAAGAAAATATCATTTTTTTCTACGTTCAGCGAATTGAAAGTAAGCTTATTGACTGTAAAGTCAAAATTCTTATCCGGAATATTTTTTTCATTACCAGTTAATATCATCAGTTCACTGAAATTCATAATAATTTTGATCAGTATTTAGCAGGCAAATCGCAGTTTATGATAATCTGCTGATTGCCGGTTATGGTTGTACCAGGTTCGGGGATCTGTGTAACAACTTTCCCGTTACCGTTCATTTTATAATTTAAGCCCATTGCTGAAATTACTTTAATGCATTTTCTTACACTCATGCCTTTAAGGTCGGGCATTTTCAAACTGGATTCTTTCAGATCATTGTTTACTGATTCACTTCCTGAAGTAATTAATTTTACTTTTTTCACACCATCTTCACCGGTAACTGAACTTTGCGAAACTACAACGGCATTTTTCCGCTTTCCTTCAACTTCAAAGGGGATTTCATTTTCATTAAGAATCTTTATAGCATCACTGACCTCAAAATTCACAAGGTTAAGCGAGCTGAATTCATCCGGAATATTATTAACCTGTACAACTTCAGCATTATATTCAGGGGTTGAATATTCATGAAGTCCGGTTAAATTAATTATTCTTTCAGCAATTCTTTTAAATATCGGCGCAGAAACTTTTCCGCCGTAATACTCCCCTGCTCCGGGCGCATCTATAATTACAGCTATTACGATCTGCGGGTTTTCTGCCGGAAAGTATCCGATAAACGATGAAGTATATTTGCTCTTAGAATATTTTCCTTCAACCATTTTTTGGGATGTGCCTGTTTTCCCGGCAATTTTAATATTTTCTATCCTTGCATCTATTCCTGTTCCGCGCTCAACCACCCCTACAAAAAGCTCTGTTAAAATTTTTGATGTCTGTTTTGATATTACATTTCTTATTTCAACCGGTTTAAATTCTTTAAGTAAAGTACCATCCGGTGCAAGAATCTTTTTTATGATAAACGGCTTCATCATCATTCCGCCGTTTGCAACACATGCATAAGCATTAGCCATCTGCAAAGCTGTTACAAGCACTTCATAACCGATTGACATATAGTTAAGCGTAACAGGCGAAAACTCGACCGGTCTTTTAAGCCTGCCTTTCATTTCACCGGGAAGGTCCAGCCCGGTAGTTATACCGAAGCCGAAATCCCTGGCATATTTATAATAACGCTCTTTTCCCAGCCTGCCTGCAATATTTATCGTTCCCACATTGCTTGACTGTTCGATAACCTGTTGAAATGTTAAGCTTGTAAACTTATGGGAATCCTTAATGTTCATATATTCGCCGCCATATGTATTAATAACATCAAACTTGCTTAAAAGGCTTTCTTCCAGCGCTGCAGCAGCAGTAACTATTTTAAAAGTTGAACCCGGTTCATAAAGATCGGTTATCTCAGCTATTTTATCCTGGCTTCCGCTTTCATTATCAATGGAGTTCATTGCAAGTATCTCGCCGGTTTTAACATTCATTACAATTACTTTTCCTCCGGTTGAATTATTTGCATCAACTCCTGCAGCAAGCTCTTCTTCAGTAATTTTCTGAATGTTCATATCTATTGTAAGGATCACATTATTGCCGTCAACCGGTTCCTGCCTGGGATATTCTACGGCCGGCCTTTTTCTGCCAAGACCGTCTTTCTGCATAACAACGTAGCCTTCTTTTCCTGATAATTCTTCATCCAGCTCCAGCTCAATACCGCTCAAACCGTTATTATCAATATTTGTATAACCAACTATCCTTGAAGATAACTTATCATAGTTAAAGACCCTGTTCGGCTCATTCAGTTTTATTACACCTGAAAAATTTAGGTCCTTGATCTGCTGTTCATACTTCGGGTCAATTCTGCGCTCAAGCCATACAAATGAAGTGTTCCTGGTATTGAGCTTATCCAGGTAAAATGATTTATCTTTCTTGAAGATATGTGAAAAAACCCCGGCAACAGAATCTTTATTGTCAACCATGTTTGGATCTGCTGCAAAAGAATACATGATGATATTGGATACAAGCGAGTTCATTTTACGGTCAAAAATTATCCCGCGTGATGATTTCAGAGATATCCTGCTTTCATACTGTTTTTTGGCAGCAAGCTGGTATTTTGCAGCATCTATTACCTGAATTGTGAATAGTTTATAAAGGATCACAATAAATAATAAAGCAAACACTGCCATAAAGATCGAAATTCTTCTTTCAGTGTTTGCTTTATTATAACTTTTGTTTCTTTCCCGCATAAAAACATACCGGATCCAATTTTCCGGGTTATATTTAAATATATATTATTGGATTATTTCTTCCAGTTTAGACCTCTCTATAGTGATCTTTTTGGGTTTTTGCATCGAGTGCATCAGCCCCAGCTTATCAACGGCAGTATGTTTAATATTATCCAGATTGCTTAAACGTTCTATTTCTGTCTGCAGATTATTGTTAACAGTCACGGTTTTATTTATATCGGTTCTTATATTATTGTTATCTGCAACAAGTACATTAACGGCTATTATATTATTGACAAAAAATACTATAACTGCAGCAGAAGCAAACAGGAGAAGCATCAGGTTGAATAAGGAAATTTTTCTTTGTTTTACATTTTTCAATTGCCGCGCCTGTATTTATTTTTATTTATTGAAATTTCGGTTACTTTTTCTGCCACTCTAAGCTTTGCGCTTCTGGCCCTGACATTGTTTTTTATTTCTTCTTCAGTTGCTTCAACCGGCTTTTTCGTTAAAACCTTCAAACTGGCTGTATTACGGAAGGCCTGTTTTACTATTCTGTCTTCGAGTGAATGATACGAAACTGCTGCAATTTTACCGTTTTCATTCAGCATTTCAGCAGAATCCTTTAAAACTCTTTCCAGGTTTTCCATCTCATTGTTAACTTCAATCCTTAAAGCCTGGAAAAGCCTGGAGAGGTCGCTGTTCAGAAATCTTGGCGGAACTTTCTTTTTCAGTATGTCAACCAGCTCAAAAGTTGTTTCAAGCTTTTTTGTTTTTCTGAATTCAGAAATATCCAGCGCAATCTGCCTGCTGTAACGAAGTTCGCCGTATTTAAAGAACAGGTTTGAAAGCTCTTCTTTTGAATAATTGTTCAGAATATCTGCTGCAGTTAAACGCTGGTTTTTATCTGCCCTCATATCCAGGGCTGTATCTTTCTGGTAACTGAAACCTTCTTCACTGTTCAGCTGATAAGTAGAAAGCCCCAGATCCATTACAACACCATCCACTTTATTAAAACCGGCGTTTAAAATAATTTCGGCAATATCGCCAAAATTACCCTGTATAAATATTATCCTGTCTGCAAGATCAGAAAGAACTTTTTTTGAATGCTCAATTGCAAATACATCCCTGTCTATCGCTAAAACAAGTGTACCTTCCGAGCCCGTTTCTGTCAGTATTTTCTTTGTGTAACCGCCGCCTCCGAGTGTGCAGTCAACATAAACCCTTTTTGAAGATGTGTTACTGTTTAAATCTTTTTGACCAGTTCCTAAAAGATACCCGATGCTTTCATTTAGTAAAACAGGTTCGTGGTAAAATACTTCTTCCAACTTTTATTCACCGGTCTTTTTGGAATAAAGCCTCGTCATTACTTTCTGCATAACGCCTTCGTATGAATCCG
>LLZO01000112.1 GCA_001567545.1 Candidatus Tepidiaquacellales bacterium OLB5 | reverse complement strand
CCTTCAGATAGAGTTTCATCATTTCATCATGGCTCTTTACATAATGAACATTTAACCCCAGCATATGAGCATCCTTAAAGAACTCAAGCCTTGCACCAAGCGGTAACCCCATCAGTGAGGGCATTTCGGTATGCTTTGAGATCAACCGTGCTATTTCAAGATTAATAACAGTTTTACCCAAAGAGAACTTTAAGAATGCACCCCTGCGACCACCTGCTATGCACCATTGAATAACATCTTTTTGATGAGGTTTGCATATTGGGTTAATATCATCCTGTGAAATCTCAAAGCCTGAACTATCCGCAAGCTTTATTTTGCTTTCAAGGAAACTGTAGTATTTATCGAGTGAATTTGTCAAGCAGCCTTATTGTATATGGTTAGATTTGGAGTATATAAAGCCTCAATTATCCTTTGCGCCACAACAGGTACTACAGAATTACCTATAAATTTCTTTTTATCAGTTTCATTTCCCATTAGTTTATACTTCTTAGGAAATCCCTGTATCTTTAAAAGTTCCGGGACTTTTAACATTCTCATCTTAATATCAATTATCCCGTATGCTGCCATGAAGAGTTTTATCTTAATCATTGCATCAGAATCAGTATCAAAAATCTGTATCATTATTTCCCCTGATTCTGCAGTAACTAAGTACGGTGGCGCCTTATCCATACGAGCTATGAGTGTATGCATGGGTCTGTTTACATCCCAGCCATTACCTCCCCATTGAGGATTAACAATATACCTGTGGCGCCTTGATGCCATTAAAGGCGGTGCCGGTTTGTCAACTTCACTCCCAATGTTGTTATAATTTGGGTCAAGTAAAAAAGCTTTTTCAACTTTTACTAATTTCTGTTTTGGGTTGGAAAGCAGAGAGCCGCAGGGTTCATTAATACTCTGATTTTTCTTACCTGATGAAAACTGTATATCAATAAAGAACTCGGGCTTAACCTTTGCCAGCCTGTCTTTTGTTGAAAGCGTACTACAGGTATCATCAATGCTTACAAGGTTTGAACCATTACCATGATATTTAATTAGAAAATCAGGCTTAACTTTACCGTATCTATCTTTGGTTAATAAACACGGTGATGGATTATCAATTGAATCAGCTTTACTACCATGATTATAATTAATTAGGAAATCAGTCTGTACTAATGCCTGATGGTCTTTTGTAGTAATTGTTCCACCCGGAGCATTAACACTTGTTACTTTACCTTTTGGGCGACCTGAATAATATTTTTTTAATGAAAGCTTTGGAAACGTTTACTATTCCTAAACGATTTTGAGTTGTAACTGTTGAACAAGGATCATTTACACTTTTACCATCATTAATACCAGTTTTCGCATTATTGCCAAGCCATTTAATAATGAATGTTTCATCACCACCAGCAATGAATTTCATTAAGCCTGCATAGATCCGCTCAAGTGTTTTTTCGCTTAATGGTTTTTTTCTTGTAAATATTGATTTTCCCTCATCACCGAAATCCAAGCATTCTTTAACAGGTTTCCATGCATTTTTAATATACATATCCGGGACTTTTGTATGAGTGGGCTGAGGCCATGCTATAGGAAAACCTGTTTTTGCAAAGCAAATAAAAAGCCTTTTACGGATGGTGTTGGCACCGAAATCAGCAGCATTTAATTTTCTACGGTCACGGACATAACCCATTGATTCAACCCTGTTACACCACCTGCGGTATGCACGACCATTATCCTTACTTACAGGCTTTCCATTTTCATCAAGTGCTCCCCATGCCTCGAATTCTTCAACATTTTCTACAAGAAAGTAATCCGGTTTTAGATGCTCAAGGTATTTGAACATATGATTTGCTAAAGTCCTGGAATCACCATCACGGGGCTTACCACCTTTTGCTTTGCTGAAATTGGTACATTCAAGAGATGCCCATAAACAGGTTATGGTATCAGTTGACCATTTCGGAAATCGGGTTACATCAAAAGTTTTAATATCTTCAGTGAAATGCAATACACCTTTATGATTTGCAGCATGACTTTTAATTGCAATGGGATCGTGATTAATACACGCTATGACATTCGCTATTTTACTTCTTTTGTACCGGGCAGCTTCTATGCCAGTGGTTACACCACCAGCTCCACAGAATAGATCTATTACTTCAAATTTCATTTATTTACCGTCACCGATATCGATTATATTACCATTGCCATTAACAGCTTTCTTGCTTGCTTTATGTTTCTCAAGCTTATCGGCTTTATCTTTGATTTCCTGTTCTGCAAAATCTATCTCAATGGTTTCACGTTCACCAATGATGTACCTTTCAGCCTCAGCAAATAAAGTCTCCAGCACTTCAATACACTCATCGCTTAACAGCTTGCTTTCATCACCGCCAGCTTCAGTTAAAAATTCGGATTGCTTAAAAGGTGTGTTCAGAACTAAAACACCATGAGACTTTTTATACTGCATAACTCCTGTAATGATTAAGCCGGGTATTTTACGGCCATCTTCATGGTCACCATGAGTGATACTAACACCACGGACCTTAATCCTTGAAGAGTAGTTTGCAGGTAACTCACAGTACTCAGTTAAATGCGGACATAACCCCTGCAGCGCATCTTTGAACTTCTGAACCGGTTCATCATAGGACTTGAATACAAAGCTTTCCTTGATTTCCTGACCGTTCTCATTATGACCTTTAATCAGATCATAAGTGAATGAATATGAATTTTTATCATCTTCCTTTTTTGCAGGTGAATATTTGATTTTTAAGAAACGATAGATTGGTTTGAATGACATGACTTTAAATGTTTAAGTTTATGAACAATACTTTTTTCTGAACTCTTTAAATAACTTTGAAACATAATCGGGGGAAGTATCCCCCGAACCCCCTCTAAGGCTTATATAAGCAACCCCGGTCCTGTTATCATTGAATTTTAGAAGCGGTGCATCTGCATCTTCGCAACTCAGTAACTCAATGTATTCTCTCATTGTTTTCTTAGAAGCCATACCGCATTTAAAGGCTGCTACAGTGATTAGATTTTCATATACAATCATTTCGTTATTATGAAAATACTCTTCGAGATAATTCAGCAATCCGGGTAAATACTTCTTTTTGAGATACAGCTTTGTCTCTTCCGGTGATGGCTGAACCCCCGAAAGAGGGAGAGAAACTGTCAACTTCTTTTTCCAGCCTTTGGGATTACTTTTACAGTTACATTTATGGCATGTAAGTTCAAGATTTTTATGGAAATGCCTGAATTTACTTCCATCGATATGATGAACTTCAAGCTTAATAAAAGGTGGCGACATTCCGCAATGTGAGCACTTTTCACCATCTCTGAATACGAGGTATTTATAAACCTCATCAAGCTCACGCTTGTTTAATCGGCTGTTTCGCAGCCTGTCAAAAGAAATACAATCAGGTATTTTCATTATATCCGCAGTAACTCTCCTTATTGTTTTCATCCTCATCAAAATTAGATTTTATTTCATCCCTGCAATTATCACAATAACCAGGAATATCTGAGAAATCAAAACTACTAATACCGGAACAGTATTCTCCACAGCCTAAACAAAATCCGCTATCAATAATACAATCAGGGCATAATTTGGTAGTTTCCCCATCGACAAAATGACACGTCATTAAACCGTCTGTTTTATTGCCGCATTCATCACAGGCATCATGAATTAATGTATTTTCTTTATTACTCATTGTTTTGGAAATAAATCCTGAGTTTTCCTAAGCTCTGAAACCTGATAATTAAGCCATTTATTATTTCTGTAATAAACAACAATAACCGGCACGGTCACGGCCAGTATTAAAATGATTGTGATTACGTAAGTATAAATTGAGATCAAACTTTTTCCCCCTAATTTTAAATGAACCTTTAGAAATGCTATGCCGGTTTTCCTGATAAACATATTTACATTTTTTATTCCCCGGCATAGCTGACTTGTTAATTCCAAATGAATTAATTAGCTAAACAAACCCTGTAGGAAAATACAGGAGCATGTCAAAGCCTTTATGAATAAGTATTATACAGGTAAAATTTAACTGGATTAATACAACAAGCTTTAACCTAATAGAATTGTGATTATTGAAGTAATTAATAATACGATTAAACATAGTTTTATAAACCTCTTCTGTGGCTTCCCGAATTGATTTGAATAATCCTTATCAAGCAGCCTTTTCATTTTCTGTACTTTTAATTTGGTATGTTTGTGCGGATTCATCAACAAGTTCAATCATATCAGCTTCTAGCAGCTTATTAATTGAACAGATAACCTGTTCCTCGGTATATTTCACAGAACTTTTAATGAATGATAACCTAACAGGCCAGGGGTACATTTCAATGATACCATAGATATCATTATCCGCATGGGTTAATTTGTTATTTTTTTTACTTTGGTTTTTCATTTCTTAATTCTTGAAAGTTTAAAATTGTAGGACCTTAAACATGCATTAATTACTTTTACTTCTTTGGGTGTGATATTGTGGTCGTTAAGCTTGCTCTCAAGCCTTTCAATCGACCATTTAATATTCTGTTTATTTTCTTTGAATTTTTTCATACTGTTATTTTATTGATTTCTGACCTGCGTTCTTTAATTTTAGTTACCAGTAAATCTTCAGGATCTTCGATTACAGCCAAACCCTTGAATGCATTCCATACATCCTTTAAATCATCTTCAGTCTCGGATTCACGTATTAAGGTCTGATTCACCTGATTTATTACATCCTTTCTAAATGCCGGGTTTGTTTCAAGCTCCTTGTATTTATGAAGCATATGCAGAAAATCAGGAAACTTGGTGCAGCATTTAATATCAGCTCTAACCTTATCGGCAAATTCAGCCTCTTTGCTTATCAATTCAATCTGTTCTATAACTTCTTTTTTCTCATGGTCAAATATGTACCTGGCTAAATCATCTGTTTTGTATTTATCAAGCTCTGAAAGCGGTATTGGTACCGTCATTTCATCTGACTTCGCACGTTTCTCAAGGGATAACCTGTATTTGGTTTTCTGTTTATCATTCACATTACGGCCATATTCATCTACATATTTATCCTGAGAAACCGAAGATGATGGAAGATGAGCTGTTTTCATTTTTGATTGTCTGCTTTAATTATTTTTTCTATAACTTCACCGTGAGTTAATTCAAATAATTCTATTTCTTTCATCAGATTATATTGCTCTTTGCTGTATGACCGTTCATGCTGTGACCTTAACAAAGAATACACCCTTGTTAATAATCCGTATGACCGGATGATAATTTTTACTTTTGAATCTTCTTTTTCCGCGCTGTTAGACAATCTAAAAATGGTTTATGTTTCTGAAGCTTTGGATGCTGGTTGTATATTTTCATCAATTCCGCCGTGGTACCGGAATACTGTATCTCTTCTTTAATCTTGCGCCAGGGCTTGCCATCATTCAAAATGTTATCTTTGTAATAACCTGCGTAACAATCAGTAGTCTTAAAAATCATCTGCCATAGTTCATCGGTGGATTTTGAAGCTACATCTGTGAATCCGACTTCCATCTCAAGGATACTTATTGCCGCTTGGCGTTCATTGGATTGGAGCATTGTTTTCTATTGGTGCCTCACAATTATCACAAAATTCTGTTTTACACATTTGTTTACGATCCTTATAAGTTTGTTCACATTCGGGACAACAAAACTTTAGAGGATTAGATTTTTTGTATGTAATAACGCATATATATTCAACCCAGCTTTGAGCTATTGTAACGGGGTTATTGTTAAGCCAATATTCATGATTTGAAAAAGATTTGATATCAATTGATAGAATTTCATTACCGGCGTATTCCTCTAAAAAAGCATTAACTGATTCTTGTAGCTTTTCAGAAGAGGGTTCTGATATAATTTTGATTTTCATATTCTTAATTTTAATATTAACCCCTGCCTTAGCGTTTCCTTTTGGCTTCAATGAAACCCCCATGTCAACCACGCACCGGCAGGGGAAATGAATGATTATGCTGCTACTGCTTGTTCAAGTTTCTTAACTCCGACTTTAAATACCCTTGCACCCGGTTTAGTTATAATGTACTTATCAAATAAACCTGGGTTTTCTGATTTGAATTTATCCTTATCGAAAGTGACTGAATCCTTATTCTGTTTCCATGTGATTTTACCTGCAGCACCGAAATCAATCATATCACCATCTTTCATATAAGCCTTAATCCTGTTTGCAATTTCAGCCTGTTTCTCTTCAAGTTCTTTTATATCTTCACCAACCGACAAGTACTCCCTGCCTAAGTCAAGGTATTCCATTGCTGGAGCCACTTTTATAGCCTCAGCATTATACCTTTCAGTTAAAAACAGTTTATAAGCTTCCTGATTATCAATTTCAGGTTCAAGCTGTTCAAATGGTTTCCCTTCCTGTTTTAGAATTCTTGCACGTGTAACCAGATCCCAGAACCTGCGGCATGATTCATCAATAAGCTTTATGAAGTCATTGTTACGCTCAAATGGAATTACATCAAAATATTTACCATCTTTAAGCGTAGCCAGTTCACCGTAATCAAGGTCCAGTACCATTAAATAATACTGAAGCTGTGCTACATACATTGGTGGAATACCAGCCTCCCAAACGTTTGCAGCGAATGCGGATATTGTTTTACATTCCAATACCCCTTCTTTATCGGCATCACCTTTGTTAATTAAACGGTCAACTGATGCGAAAGCATAATTAAAATCAGGATTGGTGATGTATGCATTAACCCTGCGGTTATTTCTGACAACCTTTCCAGCTTTCCGGTTTATCATTGTTGTTTCAAAATCTGGTTTATTAGGATCGTGAAATTTCCAGATTTCAGCAATTTTATCTTCATGCTCTTTACCCCAGAACATATGTATGTTTTCTGCAGGGTAATCAACTTCACCTAATTTTTGATAGAATAATTTGTGTGAAGAGTAATAGGGATTTAAACCCAGGATTGCGGATACTTCAGAACCGCCTATACCGTTCAGCCTGTATGCAAGCCATTGGTCATGGCTCATATCAACTGTTGAAACTAATTTTAAATTTGATTTCATAATTGTATAATTTTAATGTTTATATTGTTTTGCGTTCTTTAAAGCATTTGCAATTGCATCAGTACCTTTTTTCTTTACCTCTTCTATCTTTTCTTTTTCCTCATCGGTTTTCAGATCATTGGAATCATTATTAATGTTGTTTTCCACTTCTGACTGAATTTCATCACCGATATTAATTCCAAGCAAGTGAACATCATTTTTCTGGCTTTCATCCAGTACCTCTACCTGTTCATCCATGCCGGCAGCGGTTCTGAACTCTTCAGATAATGGAGCAATTTTTGCAAGTTTTCTGATAACAGTCTTTTTTGCCATTTCATCATAGAAGTTTTTCCATGTATCACCGTTGGCATTTTTTGACATTTGCCTGATGAGTTCAACTTCATTCTTATTCATGACTTCGAACATGTAACCGCCGTCTTTCATCTTTACAATTGCATATACATAAGTCAATGCACCTCTGTTTTCTTTGGCAGGGATATGCTCAAGCTTTTCATCTAATCCAAAAGCATAATTAAACATATCACCTTCATACACACACCTTGCCTGAAATGATGAAACCATCCCTGACTGCATAGCGAGTTTAACATAGCCTCTGTAACCAATCAGGAACTGGCATTCTTTTACATTACGCTTTCTGTTATTGAACGGGATGAGATAGCCTTCACCTAATATGCCGTCAGGATTTAAACCTAACTGACCAGCAAGCAGAATAGAACCAAGAAGTGATGTTTTGGTGCATTCCAGCAATGCTGGTGTTTTTGATAAGGCTGTAATGGCAATTCTTATCAGCCTGTCTGCAGTTAAATGCTTGGGAAGTGCATTCTGTAATTGAGATTTATTTTCAATCAATAATGACTGAACAGTATTTTTCCTCTCTACTACAGAAAGCTGTTCCCATGCTTAACAGCCGATGTAACTGCATTTTGTGATTCATTTGACATGGGATTTGTCCTTTCTTAATTTATATAAATATGAAATGTGTTTTTATTACCGAAACGAATTACATAAGAGCTTTTAACCTGCCTGTATTTGGGACTGTATTTAATTCTGAATGCACGTGGGATGAATGATATATATACTTTACTCATTCTACATCCTCCACCCATTGTTTTTTAATAGAATCGATGTTTAAATACTTTAAATAATCATCATCGGTTAAATTGTACAGCGAATCATCATCTGGACTGCAATCCGGATACAGTTCACAGAAAACATTCCAGGCTAAAGAATTATATACACTGCCGGGTGTTTGATTGTGAGGTTTAACTTCGAAGTAATAGTCTTTATCATCATTTGCCCTGAACCTAATATCTGATGAAACCAATACAAATGATTTTGAACGTTCTGTTATTGAAGTTGCGGAAAGTGTAGGGCGTTCTAAGATCTTATCAACTTCTCTTTTTAATTCAGCTACCTTAACTGATGCAAGTGACCTTACTCTTTCAATTTCAATATTGCTGAGACCGCATACTTTAATTGATAATGTTGCTGTTCTACCCATTTGCGTTTTTTAATTGTTCTCTGATTTGTGCTACTTTGTCGGTTGATTCCGGTGAGAAAAATTCATTGATGTTCTTTAATGTATCAGCTACATGAGCCAAGTCACCTACATGACCATAATGGATTTTACCCTTTGATATGTTGTTATGATGCTCTAATGATGCCTGCAGCTGTTTAATCTGCTCTTTTATAAGCTTGGTATATATCCCGTATTTCTGTTTGGCGACTATACTCATGATGTTGTGATTACGATTAATCTTTGATTGGAATTATTTTTTAAAAACCTTTGAACCGATTTAGAGCTGTGTAGAACAGTCACAACCCTTGCTACCTTAAAAATCTTTTTTACAGCTTTCTTATTTGGTTTGAGTGTTGCTTTCCACTCATCAAATGATTTATACATTTTATTCGTCTTTCTATCTTCATAGTATCCCCCTTGAACCTGTTTATGGATGATGGTTAATTATTTGCGTATTGATTTAATGCCAACCTGATTACTTCACTTTCATTTTTGAGACCGCTTTTTTTCTTTGCAGCATCCAGCATTTTTTCAAATTCCTCATCAGTTCTCATTCTGAAAAAATCACGTGCCTTTACCTGCTTTATTTTCTTATCACTTACGGCTTCGTTGTTCTTGTCTTTTTTCATACTTGTTTAATTAATAGCTAATTGTTAGTTTGTAGCTAATTTGTTACCACAAATATACTCAACTATATCTGGGTTGTCAAGAGTTTTACACAGATATAGTTGATTTATTTACGTAAGTGTTTGTTATACAATTAATTGGAAATAACCAAAAAATACAATTCCAGCGAAGTAACCGAGCGAATACTCAACCTTTTGCAAGTAAAAAATATGACTCGTTATAAGCTTGCTAAAAGCATCGGAATTACTGAACAATCGATTAGTAAAAACATGTCAGGTAAATCAAGCTGGGGTGTAGAATCTTTGTTAAGAATATCTGAGTACTTTAATGTATCAATTGAATGGTTAATTTATGGCAAAGAAACCCATCCGAAAAATACAATGCGACTCCTTAAAGAAAATGATGGAATAGAAGTGCCGCTATATGGAATGGCAATTTGTGGAATTCCAGCCAGTGAATGGAGTGAACCGAAAGGTTTTATTTCAGTTGATTTTGTTCGAGGCTTACAAAATGTATTTGCTGTTAAAGCTACCGGGATGAGCATGGCACAAACAATAATGCCGGATGATATTATTTTTGCTTACCGTTCACACAGCAAACCGAAAGATAAATCCATTGTTTTAGTATCAATGAAAACGGTGCCTGATACCAAAGAGGGATTAATTAAACGCATTAAATGGCTCGATAAAAA
>LLZO01000111.1 GCA_001567545.1 Candidatus Tepidiaquacellales bacterium OLB5 | reverse complement strand
CTGTTATTAATCCTGTGAGTCCGATTGCAATACACACAGCTGCCCAAAGAAGAATATTGTATCCGGTAACGCCCGCTCTGTAAATTGCGGTAAATAGGAAGAGGGCAATACCTGTAATTTCCCAGATGCGCATGTTTTCAAGCCGGTTTTGCTGCGGGATTTCAGGGGCTTTGTTCACAAGGATTTTAAGCTCATCCCAGTCCCACAGCACAAGCAGAATATTGGCTATCAGCATTAAGCCTGTTATTACCGGGGTACCCCTGAAATCATATGAAAGTGTTATTACAAATACATTGGAAATAATCGGCAGGAACATAAGCGCTCCAAGCTTAGCATACCGCTGCGTCATAAGCAGCAGCCCCGCAATAAGCTGACCAAGCCCCATAACTTTCCACCACAACCCTGACTGGTACAGCGTTTCAAACATGTGCCATGCGGAGTTTATCGGCTCATTTATACCATCAATGGTAGTAAAACGTTTACCCTGTATCTTTACCACGCTGGCAAACACAAACGCTGCGCCGATAAGATACCGTGTGTAAATTACAAGAAGCTGAGGAAGTATTTTAGATTTAAATTTATGCAAATGATTTATTGATTATTTCGATCTTCTGTGTAAACTTTTGAGGTTAAAAATGGATTGCGTATATCATGTAATAACAATTATTTACGAGCGAATTTCCAATTTTACTCATTAGACTGAGTAATTTTACTAATTAGACTGAATAATTTTACTAAGTATATTGAAGAAATTGTACTGAAAATTTTAATTGGTTAAATATTCATTTATAAATTTTTTGAAATTAAAATATATTACTGTAAATCCACCTACTGCTGAAAATATTATGTAACCTTTATAATAAATTGGTACTTTAATTTTAAACTTACTCTGTTTTGTAAAAATAAGTGATCTGTCATTAATTAATAAACCCGTTTGTGTAAAACCAGTCCATGTTTTTGCTTCAATTTTTTTAATTTCTCCCGTTGTTACAAATCCTAAATTTCCTAAAGATTCTCCGTAAATAGTTATAATCCATCCACTTATTATGTAATCTTGTGTTATTTTATCTTCATAAACTCTAAGATCTTTTATTGCGATATACAAAGTCCCCCCCATCTGCATAATCAAGAGTATCACTATTTAAATACATATATGGAATATAATTAGTATCATCATCATTGATATAAATAAAATCAGTTTTTTTCCTGTGAAGTTTAAAATCTGAAAACTAAAAAAAAAGTAATGTTAAAAAAATATTATCAACATATTCCAAATATACCAATCTCCAAAAATTTTTTATCTATATAAAACCCCATATTAAAACTATATTTGCAGCTAAAT
>LLZO01000110.1 GCA_001567545.1 Candidatus Tepidiaquacellales bacterium OLB5 | reverse complement strand
ACTGATAACAGGTCGAGGTATGCTGGTGATCATATAATTATAAAATTTAAAAATATAAACGTAATTTCTGCGGCATCAGGCAGTACTGAAAATTTTTATAATTCTCTTATTGATAACCTTTTTGAACAAAACAATATTAATGTTACAAAGAAAAAAAGTTTTATTTCCGGCTGACTTAAAACGAAATACAGCTTTATACATCAAATATGAATTAGGAACATACTTTGTTGTTTATTTTTCTGATAAAACCAATATCAAAGAATTGTGCAATTCAATAAGTAAAAATGAATCGGTTGATTTTTGCGAACCTGATTATATCGGTGAAGCAGGAGGAGTTAAAGGGTTCTCTACTCCTCCTAACGATATATTTTTCAGCAGGCAATGGGGATTATATAATGATGGCTCTCTAAAACCTACTACAGGCAGAAAAGGTAAAGCAGGTGCTGATATGAATGTTTTAAAAGCATGGGATATCGAAACCGGAAGCAGCGAAATCATAGTCGGCATTCTTGATTCCGGTACAAAAATTGACCATCCTGATATAAGCAGCAGGATATGGGTAAATAAAGAAGAAGTTAAAAACGGACGCGATGATGATGGAAATGGTTTTATTGATGATATTAACGGCTATAATTTTGCTTATGATAATCCGAATGTCAAAGATGATGGCGGTCATGGCACAAATATAGCTGGAACAGTAGGAGCAAGCACCAATAATAATCTAGGATATGCAGGTATTGACCAAAACTGCAGACTGATGATATGTAAAAACCTTGATGATGAAAATCTGGGTGAATATTCATGGTGGTCAGCTTCTTTATATTATGCAGCAAATAACGGCGCAAGAGTTATTAATATGAGTGAAGGCGGTTATGATTATTCAAAAACATTAGAAAATGCTGTGAATTATGCGTATGAAGCAGGAGCATTGATTGTTGCAAGTATGATGAATAAAAATAACGGTGATAATTACTATCCCGCCAGTTTTAAAAATGTGCTTGCTATCGGTGCAACTGATACTGATGACAGCCGCTGCCGGGAATTTACCTGGGGTGGAGGAAGCAACTGGGGTAAGCATATTGCAGTCGTTGCACCAGGTAACAGAATTTACGGTCTGGATTACAAAGACAATTCAAATTATGATGTTTATTGGAGCGGTACATCGCAATCAACAGCTTATGTAAGCGGAATAGCGAGCATATTGCTGGCACAGGATCCTTCAAGAACAAACAAAGACCTTAAAGAAATCATTATTCAAACAGCTATTGATAAAGTTGGTGACACACGAGAGGATAAAGCAGGTTGGGATCAATATTACGGTTATGGCAGAGTTGATCTTTATGAAGCTTTGAATTACGGGAAATATTCCAGCGGTAAAAAAGAAGAGAAAAAAACTGATGTTATTGAAGATCCGGTATATAATAATAATTATGATGATAGCAACGGCAACAGCACAAGGGCAAAAGCTAATGACAGTGAATCTCCTAAAAAAGAGAATAAGAATAAAAACAACCGCGCAAAAAAACCCGAAGCTGATGATAAATAAATTTTTATTTCCAGTATTTTAATTATTTATGCTAAAAATCGAATCAATTAAACCGGAATTAATTAATTCCGGTTTTTTACGTTATGTTTTATATTTCGATGAAATAGATTCAACAAATAACTTTATTAAATCACATGATATTGCTGCAGATACACTGGTAATTTCAGAATATCAGTTAAATGGGAAAGGAAGGAATTCCTCAAAATGGGAATCAGAAAAACATAAAAACCTTACTTTCTCTATTAAAAAGGATTTCAGAAGCTTTAATGTACAAAACTTTTCAGTTTTAAATTATATTTCTTACTGCATTTATATAACAATTAAAAATATATACATAGAAAACGTAATAGCGGGAACAGAAAATAATTTATGGATCAAATGGCCAAATGACATCTATTTCGGGAATAAAAAACTATGCGGTATATTATCTGAAACCAAATTGGGATCAGGGATATTTATAATTGGCGCAGGTATTAACTGCAATCAGGTTAATTTTACAGAAAATCTGAATGCAACATCATTAAAAATAATTACAGGTAAGAAAATTAACCTGAATTTTCTGTTATTACAATTGATATTATCATTTTCAAAGAATTTGAATTATCTATCGTCTGACAAAGAAGATTTGCTATTTAAAAAATGGAAGAATTCGACAAATATGATAAATAAAAAATGTGAATTCATTTCCTCAGGTAATAAGTTAAACAGCGGAATAATCAAAGACTTAAACACCGATGGCAGTATTTTAATTAAGGTAAATGATGAAATTAAAAAGTTTTACAGCGGAGAATTAAAGTTAACTTCCTTTAATTGATTCTAAACCCCATCTATAGCTCAAAATCACTTGATTTTAGTTTATTTTTTAGATATTTTTGAAGTTTGAAATTTAAGGGTAGATAGCGAAGTGGTTAAACGCAACAGACTGTAAATCTGTCGGCTTATGCCTTCGGAGGTTCGAATCCTTCTCTACCCACAGAATTTTATTTGTCATTTGTTCAATTATTTTTGCGGGAGTAACTCAGTTGGTAGAGTCACAGCCTTCCAAGCTGTTGGTCGCGAGTTCGAGTCTCGTCTCCCGCTCAAAATGATTTAAATTACGATTGCTGATGTAGCTCAGTTGGTAGAGCACTTCCTTGGTAAGGAAGAGGTCACCGGTTCAATCCCGGTCATCAGCTCTACTTAAGATTAAAATACTGCTATGAATTATTACCTTAGAATTACTGCGAACAAAAAATAAAAGAATAAAATATAATGGCTAAAGACGGAAGATTAATAATAATACTTGAATGCACTGACTGCAAGAACAGGAATTACAGTGCAACAAAGAACAAAACAAAGCACTCTGGCAGGGTTGAATATAAGAAATTCTGCAAACATTGCTCAAAACGTACACTCCACAAGGAAACCAAATAAGGCAGTGAATTAATACGTCAGTGGCTCAATTGGTAGAGCAGCGGTCTCCAAAACCGCAGGTTGGGGGTTCGAGTCCCTCCTGACGTGCAACACTCTCTGGAATTAAAAATCAAAACGGAGTTCTTAAAGAATTGAAAGAAAAAAATCATTGGCTTCTTTACTGATATAGTTAAGGAAATGAAGAAAGTAACATGGCCAAAAAGAGAAGAAGAGCT
>LLZO01000109.1 GCA_001567545.1 Candidatus Tepidiaquacellales bacterium OLB5 | reverse complement strand
CAAATAACTCTGACTTTTTGGTAAAATTTTGTAACAGTAATTGAGTATCATTTAACAGCGGTAAACATAATCCTGGAAAGCCGTTTTTCTGCAGCCAGTTTATTTACCATTTTGAAGAATTCCTGCAATTCACTGAAATTTGTTTTATCTTCGGTCTTCAGCAGGAGTTTTTTCCTTTTTTCCCTAGCCCTGAACCATTTAAGAGATATTTTTGCCATGCTGACTGTTACATCCTTCGAAGTTATCTTTTTAAATCCGGCTGCCTTAAGCAGCATTTCATTGAATCCTGCCGGGACAAACAGGAAAAATCCAATTGAGCTTCTGATTGAAATTTCTTCATTTGTGAGTATTCCTGATACAACTATTGGATCAGTATATACCAGCCTGCCGCCTGGTTTTAAAACCCGGTAAATTTCTTTAAGTACTTTATCCCTGTTCTTTAAATGATTAATTGCATCAATACAATAAACTGCATCAAAAGTTTCTTTATTGAACGGCAGCCGTTCTGAGGCATCACCGTGAATAAAATTCATTTGCTTATCAAGCCCGTTAATTTTGGCAAGCTCATTAGAGTTTTTTACACCATTTATATCATATTCCAGACCGGTTAATATACAGCCTGAGCTTGCTGCAGTGAATACTGCCGGACCTCCGGAGCCTGATGCAATTTCCAGAACACTTTTACCCGGTTTTAAATCTAATATTTTAATTATTTCCCGCATTTCTCCGGCTGAAAGCCAGCTGTTCTGTCCGATATCATTGCCAAAAGTTTCTTTTCGTATATCACGGTAAACTTTTTCGGAATAATCCTTGTATGTAAAGCTGTATAATTCGGTTTTTCTTTTCATATTTTTAAAATAGTTATTGTTGATCTGTCACCCTGATCATTTTTCAGCAATTACAAGCATTTCAAAATCTTCAGTGGTCAGCTTATCATTCCGGCTGAAAGCCCCAAGCTTTGCGCCGAATATATCAATTTTGGTGAAGCCAAGTGATTTAAGCATCCATGTTATTTCCGATGGAACATAAAATCTTTCATTGCATTCCAGAACATGCTCTATACCATCATCATCAGTAAATTTAGTAATGCTGTTATCGCGGAAAGTCATCAGGTCAAATGAATTATTTACACATTCTGATTTTCCTTCCTCTGTATTTTTTGCAAGGAAATCCTTAACAGAATGGAACAGCGGAAACAATCCGTTTAATGCAGTGAAAATAATTTTACCGTTTGATCTGAGGGCGTTAGCTGCGCCTTTAAGAATACCGAAATTCATTTCATCGGTTTCCATTAAGGAAAATGCTCCTTCACAGATCATAATTGCCAGATCAAATTCTTTTTTAAAAGAAAGGTAACGCGCATCCATTTTCATGAATCTGACATTAAGTCCCGCTGCAGAAGCTTTTTCGCCAGCCCTTTTAAGCTGGGATTCTGAAAGATCTATTCCGGTTACATTATAACCCCGTTTAGCCAGCTCAATAGCATGTCTTCCCGTACCGCAGCCTATATCTAAAATTTTGATTTGTTTGTTATAATCGCATTCTGATTCTATAAAATCACATTCACCAATTGTACCTTTGGTAAAGCTTTCTTCATCGTATTTTACAGCGTAATTCTTAAATAATAATTCATACCATTGCTGCATTGTAGTAATAAAATTGTTTATGTTTTAAAATTTATTTGAATTCAATTTTCAGGTCATATTTTGCCAGCAGACCGGGAATACCTGTCAATGAAAATTTTGCTTTGCTTATCCTGTTGAGCTCAGGGTCAATAATATAATTTACCGATGTAGTCAGGTCTGCTTTTTTCAGACCGGTCTTAAAAAATACTGCTCCTTTTAAGTCACAATTATTAAATACTGAATTTTCCATTTCAGCTGAAGTGAAATCAGCGTTAAACATCCGGCAGTTCGTGAATACGGTATTTTTTAAATTCAGCCCGGTGAATGCTGTATTATCCAGTATGCAGTCATTAAATCCAACTGAAAACCCTAACTTACTGCAATTTTCAAAATTCACACCCATCAGCTTTGAACCGTTAAACTGCACATTGCGAAAGGCAGTATTGCCAAGTGAAGCAAGCGATAAATTACAGCCGGTAAATGTGCAATCAGTAAATTTGAATTCTGCAAGATCGGAATTTTCAAAGTCACAGCTCACAAAGCTGCAGTTTTCATAAAGCGCAGCTTTAAGCTTTGATCTTTTAAAGGATAAATTATCAAATACTTTATCCTCAATGATTTCCTGCTGCATAAATAAGTTTTATTGATATAATAATTTAAAAATAACCGAAAGGAATTACTATTGATATTCAATTATAAAAATACTTTTTCGGCATTTCACTCAAAATAATTCTGTATATAATGTGACAGTTCTGAGTAACTGACTGAAGTGTGAATATTTTGAATTGCCACGACCTTTAGGTCGTGGATAAAGATAACATAAAAAGAGGGCTTTAGCCCCGAATTTTAAAATATATTCAGGGCTAAAGCCCAATTATTTTTTATTTGAACCACCGGTCTAAAGACCGGGGCTATTAAGTTTTGTTTCTTATTTATCGCTGCTTGCTACAGTGAGGTCTGTTCCTCAGGTGTCCAGTGGATAGACTTTACGATTAAATTCTTTTAATACACAGAATTTAATATACAGTCAGAATTATATTTACAAAAATAATTCAGTTTGATGTTTTAATTCCACCGGAATCCTGAACAGGTCGGTCCGGGTGCGGAATTTAGTTTTATTAAGCCCGTATTTATTGCAGCAGGTTTTAAACAGGCTGTGAATATGCTCAGCATATTTTCCGCTGCCTTTCATTCTTTCCTTAAATTCAGAGCTTGAGAGCTTGCCGCGCCTTACATCCATAATCCTGTTGATAATTTTAGTTGACTTTTCCGGATAGTTCCTGTTTATCCAGTCAATGAACAGCTCCTTTACGGCAAGCGGCAGACGGAGCATTATTATTCCCGCAGAAACTGCGCCGCTTTTGGCAGATGCTTTAAGCAGGGCGGGGAGCTCTTCATCATTTAAACCGGGTATAACAGGGGCAGTAAGCACTGTTACTTTAACCCCGGCATCAGTAAGTTTCCGGATAGTTTCCAGCCTTTTTAAAGGGACTGAAGTTCTCGGTTCCAGCTTTCTTGATAATTCACGGTTTAGTGTTGTAAGGCTTACTGCAACGGAAACAAGATCCAAAGCTGCAAGCTCTTTTAATATATCGATATCCCTTTGTATAAGCGCATTTTTTGTAACTATGCCAACCGGATTCCTGAAATCCAGAAAAACTTTAAGGCACTGGCGTGTAATTTCAAGCTTGCGTTCTACCGGCTGGTAGCAGTCAGTATTGCCGCTCATCATAATATACTGCGGCACCCATGATCTTTTGCTTAATTCAGCCTGCAGCAGCTTTGCTGCATCAGGTTTTACCATTATTCTGGATTCAAAATCAAGTCCGGCTGAAAACCCAAGGTACTCATGGGATGGCCTGGCGTAACAGTAAACACATCCGTGTTCGCATCCGCGGTACGGATTAATGCTGTAATCAAATCCAAG
>LLZO01000108.1 GCA_001567545.1 Candidatus Tepidiaquacellales bacterium OLB5 | reverse complement strand
TTACTTACTGACGAATTCTATATACCCAAGCAGAAGGTTAATCCAAGCAATATTGAATACCTGCATGATGTTTACAATCATTCTGTATGTATCCACAGACATCCGGATGGCTGTAATGGATTCTTACAAATACTCTCTTTTTTCAGGAATTACTCCACGTACTCCACCTTCAGGATTTTCTACATCACCAGTATATCTTGGGATCAAATGAATATGGACGTGTGGAACAGTTTGCCCGGCTTGAACATTTATGTTAATGCCTATATTGAAACCGTCAGGATTCATTTCTTGCTTTAATATTTCTATTGCTTTATTCATCATGAACCAACAAGCCGATTGTTCCTTAAAAGTAAGTTGGGAATAATCTGCGCAATGTTTCTTGGGAATAATTAAAAGATGACCCTTGCTAACGGGATATTTATCAAACATTGCATAAGCAGTAGCAGATTCTAAAATCAATATTCGGTCTGAATCTGGACTACAAAACGGACAATCAATCCCTTTTTCTTTGTTCAACTGATTATAGTGTTTGTATTCATATATTTCACAGCTTTCATTTTTGAAAATAGATTTGTAAGTCAATTTGACTTTGCATTGATAAGTTGGCTTCTGATGAATCTTGTGAGTTCTAAAACCTTCATAGTGAATATCTCTCCTCACTACAATGAATGCTGTGCCAGTTGGTTTCAAAAGTTGTGAAATTTCCATTAATACATTGGTTTGTTCCTCTGGCATTAAGACATTCAACACATACAAACAAATGATTGTATCAAACTTAATTTTGGGGTAGTTAGGAAAATAATGTTTATCATAACCAACAATATTTATACCTTTTGTTTGAAGTAATTCAACATCCGTACCATAACCACAGCCAAAATCCAATACTTCACCTTTTAGAAGTCCTTTTGTATACAATAATTTTGCAGGAAATGAAAGAGAAGTTCTTACTTTCGCTGTTAAAGCACTAAATTGATTTAAATGTGTCATTGTAAAAAGTCAAAGCCATTATTTGACGCAATAGTGATTAGGGGTTGAATTCTTTGTTTGAATTTTTCCCTTGTGAAATCTGCTGGTAAATTACTTAATTCATTTAAATCAGAAAATATTGTAAGATAATCTTCAAGAAATTTATTCTGAGGATCGTGTTCCCTGATAGTTTCGATTGCTTTTTTCTGCAAAGAATAAAACGGATCAAAATATTTTTCTAATGGAGGAAGTTTATCACTTTTTTTGCTATTGAATTTTTTACTTGCAGGGATCAAATTCCATATTAAATCGTGTGAAACAAAATTATATGGTATAAAATGTTCAACTGCATAATTTCTAAATGTGAGTTCTTCGCCCGTATATATACATTTTACTGAACCAAGTTCTTTCATAACTAGATCCCAAAACTTTGTCCTCTGTCGTAACAAACTATTTCTTACAGCAGGTTTTATTAACTTATTTGGTATATCAGGTACATTCGGATTCTTTGCTTGTAAAAATAATGCAAGATTCCAAAAACAAAAATCTTTTAGAACTCTTGCATTTTCTGTCAAATATGTAATCCAGTTAGGATTGATTTCAATGTTCTCGTCAAATAAAGTATATAAACAATTATTTTTGGTATCGTGAGATTCAGCGTATATTTCTCTTTTTCCCATTTGAGGAAACCATGGACTCAAGAACCAATGAGGAACGGTTTTATTAAAATGCCAAAGTTGTTTAATCGTTAAATTATTATTGGTTTGATTAAGTATTTCAAATATTATCTGAGATTGTTCATCAACTGGAATTCTTTCAGTAGCTTTAATTGTTTGAATGGCATTCTGAATCAAATCTTGTTTTCCAAAAGAAACGTGAAAATAATTAACGGTGAACCATGCATTTGAAATCATTTTAGAAAACAAAACCCTTTTTGAAATTTTAAGTTGCCCAGTTTCCACCGTTTGTATTATTGAGAGTAGCCAATAATACTTATAAGTTGCAGAAGTATTATTGAAACATGCTGCCAATAGATTTACTGGTATACCTAATGATTTAGGCAGTTCCATATTCTGTTCTTAATTGATTGCACTTAATTTGTTCATTCAATTTACCCTCTAATTGAGAAATCATACTTTCAACATATCCTTTAGTTATAATTGAATTATTAGGAAACTCTTTATCTTCAATAAAAGATTTATAATGCTTCAATGATTCTTGCAATAGATAAATTTCAAAGCCACCAAGTTTGAGATTTTTCATTCTTTTAAGTTAATTAAAATTTATATACTTATTCTGGATATGTTATCAGAATACTTTTTCAATTATTTTGACATAAATTTACCAATTTTTGAATTTAATTTAACTAACAAAATACAAAATAATGACATCATTCATAAATTATGTTGTTTCATCGATAATTTGAATCGTTTTAGGAAATATTCTCAAAATATATCATAATTTTCTGAATTTATTGTTTCCTCAAAAATTATTATGTTTGTATTCATTATTTTTTTCGGGGTGTGGCTCAGCCCGGTTAGAGCGCCTGGTTCGGGACCAGGAGGCCGGAGGTTCGAATCCTCTCACCCCGACAATGAATTACTTCATATATATAATTCAGTAAAAGTGCTGGTTTTGTAAATGTATTTTTAGATGGCCGGAGGTTCTCCCAAAGGGACTCCTACAGAGGAATCCTCTCACCCCGACACATCATATTTATCTCTATTTTTCATTAACCCGACTTTTCGCATCGTGAAACTCGTTTTCCTCCTAACTTAATCTGTAACTAACCCTTTTAATATTGTTCAAATTTGCAGATTTTATAATTTGATTTATTTCTCGAAATAAATTTAATAAAATTCCATTAAATTTTTTTAAAAACTATAATAACAATAGGTTGCAATTCCTATAAAAATTCAATTAATGACTTTTGTCATTTTTTATGATGACTTGTAGAAACTATATTTGTACTGAAATATGTTTTCAGAACCAATAATATCTATTATAAATTATTTATTAGCAGGAATTTATGTTCTCAGCTCGTTAATATATGGAAAACATTTCTTCTCAAAATCAAATAGTGAAACCACACTAAGAATACTTTCCTTCATTCTTGTTTTCGTTATTGTGCTTCAGTTTTTATATTTTTTGATCAGGGGGATCGTTTATAAACATGCTCCAATTACAACTCCTTTTGAAATAATGACTTTACTGGCTTTTTGTATTACTGTTACATATTTTATAATAGAATTGAAAACAGGTGTCACCCAAACAGGTTTTTTTATAATATCAATAGCAGCAATTTTTCAGATTGTTTCTTCAATTTTCATTGAAGAGCTTGATAAGATCAATCCGGTTCTAAACAGCTGGCTGTTAGGGTTCCATGTTGCTTTTGCGCTTGCAGGATATTCAGCAATAGTAATTTCAGGTATATACGGATTTTTATATTTAAAAATGTATAACCACATTAAAAGCAATAAACCAAGCAACTTTTACAAAAAACTGCCGTCACTATTTCTTCTGGAAAAACTTGCTAAAACCTCTATCTTGTTTGGGTTTGCATTTCTAACTTTTACTATCATAATCGGTATCATTTGGCTTCCAATGGCTATAGAAGAGTTCTCATACACCGATCCTAAGCTGATCACTACATTTGCTGTATGGATCGTTTATTTGCTGGGATATATAAGTATTAAGATTTACAGAACGGAAAGCAGAACTACAATGAAGCTTGCCTTGCTTGGTCTGGTATTTGCAGTTTGTTCAATATTAATTGTTAACTTTTTATTTGAGAGTTTTCACAGGTTTTATTAGTAATGATAAAAATACCATCACATAAACATCCTGTAATTTTTTCGGTTGGCATTAATCATAAAACTGCCCCGCTTGAAGTACGCGAAAAAATTTCAATAAACGAGGAGAACCTTCCGGATGTTCTTAATTGTTATAAAGATGTTTTGAAAGAATGTATGATAATTTCTACCTGTAACCGTACTGAAATCTACGGTGTAACAAACGGCAGCGGATTTGATTCTGAATATATTAAACATAAACTTATAGAATACACCGGGGCAGGTGATACGGTAAATCCCGGTCATTTTTATGAACTGATACTTGGCAGCAGCGCTGCACAGCTGTTTAATGTAGCTTCAAGCCTGGATTCCATGGTTGTAGGTGATTCTCAGGTAATCCACCAGGTTAAACGGTCATACCAGGTTGCCAGCGAAAATGGATTTACGGGAAAAGTTCTTAACCAGATTGTGCAGAAGGCTTTACATGCAGCTAAAAAAGTTAAAAGCAGTACATCTCTTTTTGAAGGTGCGTTTTCTATAAGTTATGCAGCAGTTGAGCTTGCTGCCAAAATATTCGGTGATCTTAAAAACCTGACTGCCCTTGTAATTGGTGCAGGTGAAACAGCAGAGCTTACTCTGGATAATCTGATCAAAAAGAATATTAAAAAAGTTTATATTACCAACCGGACAAGGAAAAACGCCGAAGATCTTTTAAAAAAACTAAATGGTTCCGGCACTACAGAATGTGAAATTCTCGAATTTTCAGATTTTAAAAATTCGGTGTTTCAGGCAGATATCATTATCAGTTCAACAGGAGCCAGCAATTATGTGCTTAAATATGATGAATATAAAAAAATCGTAAAGAAAAAAAAGGGCGAACCTGTTTTAATTATTGATATTGCAGTGCCCCGGGATATTGACCCGGAAATTGATAAATTCGGAAATGTTTTTTTAAAGAATATTGACGATCTGAATTCAATTGTTGATGATAATTTCGAAAAAAGAATGTCAGTCATTCCTGAAGCTGAAAAGATCATCCGTTTTGAGCTTATGGAATTTCTTAACTGGTATTACACTATTCCCGTACAGCCGGCTATACAGTTTATTCAGGCAAATTCAAACGGTCAGGCCGGTTCTCAGATTAAAGAGATAAGAAATTTTCTAACTGAAAATATCGCAGGTATTTACAATAAAATTACATTTGGAGCCGGTAGCTCTAATGAGGAACTTAATCATTATTACGGGCTTATTGAAAAACTGGAACAGATAAATCAAAGTTTTAACAGGCAGGTTAACGGGGGATAATGAAATTAACTATTGGTTCCCGCGGAAGTGAACTTGCTTTGTGGCAGGCACAGTGGGCTAAAGATCAGATTAGCGGAATTTTCCCTGATGCAGAATTATCAATTAAAATTATAAAAACCGAAGGCGATAAAATTTTAGATGTTGCCCTTTCAAAAATAGGGGATAAGGGCTTGTTTACTAAAGCTATTGAAGATGCCCTGCTTGAAGGCAGTATTGATATTGCAGTACACAGTTTAAAAGACCTGCCTACTGCTCTGCCAGGCGGTTTATGTATAGGCGCTGTAAGTAAAAGAGAAGATCAGAGAGATGCCTTTATTTCCTTGAAATATAATTCTATTGATGAACTTCCGCAAAATGCAGTTGTTGCCACAGGAAGCCTAAGGAGAAAATGCCAGCTGCTTAATTACAGGAAAGATCTTAATATTTCAGATATCAGGGGAAACATTAATACAAGGCTGCGTAAGCTTGAATCAGAAAACTATGATGCAATAATTCTGGCAAAAGCAGGTTTGGTTAGGCTTGGAATGGATAATGTTATCAGGCAAACTATTCCTGAGTATATAATTCTGCCGGCTGTTAGCCAGGGAGTGATGGCAATTGAATGCAGAACAGGTGATACGAATATTAATATGATCCTAAGCCGGATTACCAATAATGAATCATTATATGCTGTTACTGCTGAGCGGGCTATGCTTAAAACACTTGAAGGCGGCTGCCAGGTGCCAATTGGTGTTTATACTAAAATTGAAAATAATGAGATTATTCTGGATGCTATGATTGGTTCTCTTAATGGTGAAAATATTATAAAATGCTGTATGAAATCTGATGTTAATGACTCTGAAGAACTTGGTTATAAAGCCGGTACCGAGCTGCTGAACAGGGGAGGCAGAGAGATCCTTTCAGAATTAAGAAATAATGTGTAATTTTCAGTTGTGTCTGTTTTAGGAAAAAAAATATTATGTACCCGCCCTGCAGAAGATGCCGCTGAATTTTCTGCATTGCTCGGTAAATATGGTGCCGAAGTTATTACTGCCCCTTTAATAGAAATTCATCCTGTTAAAGATTTTTCTCAGCTTGATAATTGCCTTGATAAGATTACTGAATACAGCGGGATAATTTTTACCAGTTCTAACGCAGTAAGATATTTTTTTGAACGGGTTAAACAGAAAAAAATTAATATTAGCATAAAACTTTATGCTGTTGGAAGTAAAACCAAAGAATTTATCGAAAGATCAGGCTACAAAGTATTTACTTTCCCCGAAAATTATAATTCTGCCTCATTGGCTGAAGTGCTTAAAGCTGATACGCACGTTAATTCTAAATTTCTATTTCCTGCCGGTAATATAGGAATGAAAACAATTTTAAAAGAACTGCCTGAAGTAGAAGAAATAGTGGTTTACGAAACACGTAAACCTATGAAAAATCAATTACTGCAAAACGCTGAAATAATGCTTGCATCAGGGTTGATAGACTGTATTGCATTTTTTAGTCCATCGGCAGTTACTAATTTTGCAGAACTATTTCCCGGTTACAGAAACTTCAGGACTGAATATGCTGTTATCGGCAAAACAACTGAAAGAAGATTACAATTATTAGGACTGAAAGCTGATATTATTTCAGATAATGCAGAAGCTGAAAGACTTGGTGAAGCAATAAATAAATTTTATAATGAACAATAAAGAATATCTATTCATAAAAGCCTGCAGAATGCAGCCGGTTGAAAGAACCCCAGTCTGGATTATGAGACAGGCGGCAGGTATCTTCCTGAATATCGTGCTGTAAGGGAAAAATATGATTTTTTAACAATGTGTAAAACTCCTGAACTTGCTTCAGAAGTTACTGTGCAGCCAATTGAAATTTTCGGTTTTGATGCTTCTATTATTTTTTCCGATATACTGGTAATTCCCGAAGCAATGGGTTTAAAGCTGGAAATGATTGAATCTAAAGGTCCTTCATTTCCTAATCCTGTTAGAAATAATGATGATATCGGAAAACTTGACAATACGGATATTCAGCAAAAACTTAAATATGTTTATGATGCTGTTAAGTTAACAAAAGAAAGGTTATCATCAAGAGTTCCGCTAATCGGATTTTCCGGAGCCCCATGGACCCTGGCTGCTTACATGGTAGAAGGCAAAGGTTCAAAGAACTTTGAAATCATAAAATCATTGATATTTAAAGATCCCGGTTCTGCGCACCGCCTTCTGAATAAGATTACTGATGCAGTTATAGAATATCTTAAAGGCAAGGTTGCAGCCGGGTGCGATGCTTTGCAGATTTTTGATACCTGGGGAGGAATGCTTTCACCATACGATTTTGAAGAATTTTCACTGAGATACATACGGAAAATTATTGACAGCTTAAAAGTTACCGGAGTGCCGTTAATTGTTTTTGCAAAAGGTGTAAAAAATATCAGGTCTATTGCAGAATCAGGATGTGATGTTATTGGTATTGACTGGACTATTGATATTGGTGAAGCTAGAAAAGAAATAAATTCTTCAAAAGCGCTGCAGGGTAATCTTGATCCGCTGGTACTTATGTCTAATCCGGAGAAAATTGAGACCGAAGCACGAAGGATACTGGAAAGCTTCGGTAAAGGAACCGGCCATATTTTTAATCTTGGCCACGGTATATTGCCTTCTACACCGGTTGAAAATGTTAAGGCTTTGGTTGACTTTATTAAAAAAGAAAGCGGAAAGAATCATTAAATTATGTCTCAATTTGGAAAAATAGAAATTGATTTCCTTAAAAAGTATGATAAACCGGGACCCAGGTATACTTCATACCCAACTGCACCTGTATTTACGGATAAATTTACCGAAACTGATTACAGGAATGAAATAATTAAAACCAATGCAGATTTAAATGCTCCCGATCTCTCGCTTTATTTTCATTTCCCTTATTGTGATTCATTATGTTATTTCTGCGGCTGTACAATGCTTGTTACCCGCGACAGGAACAAGATACAGAAATATAATACAGAAATTAAAAAGGAAATAGATATGATCCTTCCTCTTGTTTCTGATTCAAGGAAGGTATCGCAGCTTCATTGGGGCGGGGGAACACCTTCCTATCTTTCCCCGGATGAAATAAGAGAGGTTGGATTATATGTTAAAGACCGTTTTAATTTTGCCGAAGATATTGAAGCCAGCGTGGAAGTTGATCCGCGTGAACTAACATTCGCTCATATGCAGGCATTTGCAGAATCCGGTTTTAACAGGGTAAGTATGGGTGTGCAGGACCTTACTGAAAAGGTTCAAAAAGCTATTAACAGAATACAGCCGCTGGATATTACTCTTGATGCAGTTAATTGGTCAAGAAAGACCGGGATGAAAAGTATTAATATCGATCTTATTTACGGACTTCCTTATCAAACCGGTGAATCTTTCGCCGATACTCTTGATGAAATTATTAAAATTTCTCCCGATAGAATTGCGGTATTTAATTATGCTCATGTTCCATGGATGAAGAAACACCAGCAGGTCATTCCTCAGGATGCTCTTCCTAAACCTGAAGATAAGCTTAATACCCTGATTATGACAATTGATAAACTAAGCAGGGCTGGATACTGGTACATTGGGATGGATCATTTTGCCAAACCTGATGATGAACTTTCCGTAGCACAGAAGAATAAAACACTTTACCGGAATTTCCAGGGATATTCAACAAAGGCGGGTTGTGATGTCTATGCATTCGGAATGTCGGCAATAAGCCAGTTCAGCAGTATTTATGCACAGAATGTTAAAACCATAAAAGATTATTCTGAAAGAATGTCATCAGGTAAGCTTGCTACTCATTTAGGATACAGAATGACTGAAGATGATCATATAAGAAAAGATGTGATTAATAATTTAATGTGTCATCTGGAAATTGATAAGAATGATATTTCAAAAAGATATTCTATCAGTTTTGACGATTATTTTAAGGATGCATTAATCAATCTTAAACCGTTTGAAAATGAAGGTCTGGTTTCTTTTACAGAAGGAAAAATCAGAGTTGCTGAAATGGGAAAACTGGTTATAAGGAATATAGCAATGTGTTTTGATGCTTATATTGATAAGCTTCAGGGAAATAAACCTGTATTTTCCAGAACTGTATAAATGTAATTAAAGTTTATGTACAATGAAAAATGATCTGAAAACGGCAGTAGTGTTATTAAATTTAGGCGGTCCTGATTCTCTTGATGCGGTTGAGCCTTTTTTATTTAACCTGTTCAACGATCCAGAAATTATAAATTTTCCTTTTAGTTTCCTGTTCAGAAAAAAACTCGCAAAAATTATATCTGTAAAGCGTGCCCCAAAGATACAGCAGCAGTATGAAAAGATTGGGGGAAAATCTCCAATTTTGGATATTACTTCCAAGCAGGCAGCGCTTTTGGAAAATTCCCTGCAAAAAAAAATTAATGCTAAAGTTTTTATTGCAATGCGTTACTGGAAACCGTTTACCGAAGAAACTGTAATTGAAGTAAATAAATTCAGTCCTGATATTATTGTTCTTTTGCCATTATACCCGCAGTTTTCTACCGCAACCACCGGCTCAAGTGTAAAAGAATGGAACAGGTTAATAAAATCACAAAATATTTTAACAAATGTTCCGGTTAAAGTGATCGAAAATTATCATCTTAATGATCTATATATTGATTCATTTATTGAAAGAATTTATACAGCTTTAAAAAAAATTTCCTGCTGATAAATTAAATGATGTAACTGTACTTTTCAGCGCTCACGGCACTCCTGTAAAGCTGGTTAAACAAGGTGATCCTTATTCGTTTCAAATCAGAGAAACTGTGGAAAAAATAGTAAAAAAGGGGAAAATATCTCAGAATTGGGAACTTTGTTTCCAGTCTAAAGTTGGACCTCAAAAATGGCTGACTCCTTCAACTCCCTCTGTGATAGAAGAAAAAGCAAACGAAGGTGTTAAATATCTGTTAATGGTCCCGGTTGCTTTTACTTCTGATCATCTTGAAACATTATTTGAACTTAATATAGAATACCGTCACCTGGCAGGTGAAAAGGGTATTAATCAGTTTGAAATGACCGAAGGATTAAACGATTCGCCGCATTTTATTTCAGCATTGGAAAACCTGGTGCTTGAAAATATCAGCGGATATAACTCTGTTGCGGAGCAGAATTGAAAACAGCAGTTATTGGCGCCGGAATTTCAGGACTTACTGCCGCATACCTGCTTAAAAACAAAGGTCATGAAGTAAAGATCTTTGAAAAATTATCCTCGCCCGGCGGAAATATAATAACTGAAAACAGCGGGGGTTATTTAATTGAACATGGTCCAAACAGTACCCTGGAAACTACTCCTCTTATTAATGTACTTCTTAACTCTCTTGGTATTATAAATAAAAAGATTTATGCTTCTGGTGAAGCAAAAAAAAGATATATTTTAAAAAACGGAAAACTTCACCCGCTTCCAATGAGTCCGCTTGGTTTTTTACTAACAGGCTTGTTTTCAGCTTCTGCAAAATTAAAACTTCTTAAAGAACCTTTTATAAAATCAAAATCAAACGAGTATGAAACAATTGCCGGGTTTACCAGAAGAAGACTTGGCAAAGAGTTTCTGGATTACGCAATAAATCCCTTTGTTGCCGGAGTTTTTGCAGGAAACCCTGAAGATTTAAATGTTAAATCGGCGTTCCCAAAACTGTATGAGCTTGAACAGAAATACGGCAGCCTTATTAAAGGACAGATCAGATCTGCTAAAGAACGGAAAAAAAGAAATGAAGAGTCTAAACAATCCGCAAAAATGTTTTCTTTTAATAATGGTTTGTTCGAAATTGTCAGCTCATTAAGCAGTGAACTTGGTAACAGGTTATTATTGAATACTGAAGCAGTTTCTGTTGATAAAAATGACCGCAAATATATTATTAAATATAAAAGCAAGGGCTCTAATGCTGATGAAGTATTTGATTCAGTTATTCTTTCAGTTCCTTCAAAAATTACCGGTAAGTTTATAAAAAATATAGATCCGGATCTATCTGAAGATCTGATCAAAATTTATTACCCGCCTGTTGCTGTAGTGTTTACCGGCTTTAAGAAAGATAAGATCAGCTTTAATCCTGATGGTTTCGGTTTTCTTGTTCCTGAAGCTGAAAACAGAAAAATTCTGGGATCATTATGGAGCTCGGTCATTTTTCCTGAACGTGCACCGGGTGACTCTCATTTGTTTACAAATTTTATTGGAGGAGCAAGGCAGCCGGAATTGGTTAATCTGAACGATGATGAATTAACAGCTGTTGTATTGAGGGATTTGAAAGAACTAACTGGTATTAAGGATGCCCCTGATTTTATTAAAATTGTTAGGTGGCAGGCGGCAATTCCGCAGTATTCTAAAAATCATTATGAACTCACCATGAAACTGGATAAATTTCAGGTTGATAACCCCGGACTATATTTTTGTTCTAATTATTATAAAGGAATATCTGTTTGTGATTGTATCAAAAATGCATTTGAACTTACGGATAAAATGTAAAAAATACTTTTAAAGTTATGGCTAAAAAAATTGTATTACCGGATTTCCCTATGAGCAGGTTAAGAAGGCTTAGAAGCAATCAAATTTTAAGAGAAATGATTAGCGAAACCGGTCTTAACGTTACCGATTTTATTTACCCGTTATTTGTTTCTGAGGGAATGAAATCTAAAAAAGAAATAAACTCTATGCCGGGTATATTTCAGCATTCAGTTGAAAGTGCTGTTAAAGAATGTGAATCTGCTTTAAATCTTGGAGTGAAAGCAGTTATATTATTCGGAATTCCGGCACATAAAGATGAAAAAGGATCTGAAGCATTTAATAAGAACGGAATTATTCAGAAAACTGTAAGAGAAATAAAAAAAAATGTTCCGGAAATTATTGTAATAACAGATGTTTGTTTGTGTGAATATACATCTCATGGGCATTGCGGAATTTTAAAAGAGGGTATTGTGGATAATGATATAACCCTGGAATACCTGGTTAAAGAAGCAGTATCGCATGCTGAAGCCGGCGCTGATATTATTGCCCCCAGTGATATGATGGATGGCAGAATTAAAGCTATACGTATCGGGCTGGATAAAGCAAACTTTTCCGGTATTCCGGTAATGGCATATTCAGCTAAATATTCATCATCATTTTACGGACCCTTCAGGGAAGCTGCCGAATCAGCGCCGCAGTTTGGCGACAGAAAAACATACCAGATGGATTACAGGAACAGTGATGAAGCCCTTAGGGAAGTTTATCTGGATATTAAAGAAGGTGCTGATATCATAATGGTAAAGCCTGCGCTTTCATACCTTGATATAATCTGTAAAGTTAAACAGTCTTTCAATATTCCGGTTGCAGCTTATAATGTAAGCGGCGAGTATAGTATGATAAAATCGGCTGCCGCTGCCGGGTGGATTGACGGAGAAAAAGCTATGATGGAAATATTATATTCAATAAAACGGGCTGGTGCAGATATGATAATAACATATTTTGCGCTGGAAGCCGCGAAGGTTTTAAAAAATAGTACTGTATAAGAAAAATTTAGTGTGTTTGTAAAATGAAATTTTCCCGAAGCAAAAATCTTTTCAGTAAAGCATTAAAGTTAATGCCGGGCGGCGTTAACTCTCCGGTCAGGGCATTCCGTTCTGTCGGCAGTAATCCGGTTTACATAAAAAAAGCAGCCGGTGCTTACCTGTTTGATGTTGACGGTAACAGGTATATAGATTATGTGGGGTCATGGGGACCAATGATACTTGGTCATGCAGAAAAGAGCGTCATTAACGCTATTTTAAAATCTGCCCAAAACGGAACAAGCTTTGGTACATGTTCTGAAGGCGAAATTAAGCTGGCAGCAATGATCAGGAAATTTTTTCCTTCAATTCAGTCAGTACGTATGGTTAATTCAGGCACAGAAGCAACTATGAGTGCTATTCGTCTTGCAAGAGCTTATACCGGCAAAGATAAAATTATTAAATTTGAAGGCTGCTATCACGGGCATGGTGATTCATTTTTAATTAAAGCAGGCTCCGGTGTAGTTACTTTAGGATTACCGGACTCTCCCGGAGTTACAAAAGCTTCGGCTAAAGATACATTAACAGCTGTTTATAATGATATAAATTCTGTTTACAGGCTTATAGAAAAAAACAGAAATAATACAGCAGCAATTATAATAGAACCTGTTGCAGGCAATATGGGATGTATACCTGCCGGTAAAAAATTCTTAAAAAGCCTAAGAGAACTTTGCAGCAGTGAAAAAATAATTCTTATTTTTGATGAGGTAATGACAGGGTTCCGTTTAGCCCGAGGAGGAGCGCAGGAGCTTTACGGTATTAAACCTGATCTTACAACCCTTGGTAAAATAATTGGAGGCGGTCTGCCTGTTGGAGCTTACGGCGGTAATAAGAAATTGATGGATATGATAGCACCATCCGGTCCGGTTTACCAGGCAGGAACACTTTCCGGAAATCCGCTTGCTATGGCTGCGGGTTACGAAACGCTTAAGGTCATAAATAAAGATAAAAACTTCTACAAAAAGTTAAGTATATTATCGGATTACTTATATGATGGTATTAATCAAGTCCTTAAGAAAAAGAATCTGGATTACACTCTTAATACTTCAGGCTCTATGTTCACATTGTTTTTCACAAAAAACAGTGTAACTGATTATTCATCGGCAAAATCAAGCAATATTTCTGTTTTTTCTTCCTATTTTAAACATATGCTCAATAATGGTATCTACATTACACCATCGCAATTTGAAGCAAATTTTATTTCAGCATCACATAAAAAAAACTGATCTTGATAAAACAATTAAAAGCTTTGAATCATTTATCAGAAAAATAATCTGAAATTCTGATAAATAGTTATTATTTTTAGTATCGCTGTATTATTCAAAAAACTATGCTTTAAAGGTTGTTGATTATTTAACTCCTTTCAGTCCCTGAAAATTCCGGGGACCAATCAGAGTTAACAAATATTATTTCACAAGTATCATTTTTTTAGTTTCAGAAAATTTTTCTGCGGTAAGTCTGTAGAAGTAGATCCCGCTTGGCAGATTTTCTGCATCAAATTTATATTCATATTCTCCCGGACTTAGATTTTTATTTACAAGTTCAGCAACCTGTTGGCCGGATGAATTGAATACTGACAAATTTACTTCCGAAGAACTTTTTATTGAAAAGCGTATTGAAGTTGCCGGATTGAACGGATTAGGATAATTCTGCAATAACCTGAATCGATCCGGAACTTCACTGGAAAGTACTTTGATCCCGATTATTTCGTTTAATGGCCTTTTATATACATAATTACCAATGGCATCCCTGTGATCTGTTACTCCGGCTATAATATCATTTCCTGAAACGCTTAAAGTTCTCAGTAATGGATTGCCGTTTAATCCTTCATTTCTTTGTACCCATGTAGTGCCGTTATCATATGAAATTCGTACACCTCCGTCAGTTCCGGTAACTATAGTACCGCCGCTCAATATTACCGACAGTACTTCAAAGTCATGATAGTAGTTAGACCATGACTGGCCCAGATTAGTCGAGCTATATAAACCGGTATCAGTGCCTGCAAGTACCTCATTATTGGTTCCATTTACAGCAATACAAACAATATGAAGATTATTTAGTGGGGTTTGTGTCCATGTAGTCCCCAGGTTTGGTGATTTATACACTCCGTTCAGTAATGTTCCTGCAAACACCGTACTGCCAAAAGAAGATAAAGATTTTACTGTTTTATTGTTTAAGGATGTCTGGAACCAGGTTATACCATTATTTGCTGAACAATAAACTCCGTAATCTTTTGTTCCAGCATACAGGTATCCTCCTGCTTCTGTAAATCCATACACCGTTCTGTTTGCTACTGATGTCTGGTTCCATGTTGATCCGCCATTTGAAGTAAAATAAATACCGTCTTCATCAGTTCCCGCAAATATATAGCTGCCTCTGGCAGCAAGGGCAAATACTGTCCTGTCATTCATAGCAGTTTCTGTCCATGTATCGCCTCCGTCCGTTGATCTCCAAACCCCCTCATTTCCTTCCAGTCCCAGATATAACACTTCGCCTCCTGGAAGATCTGATGCAGGTACTGAAATCAGGCAGGTAACCGCTGCAGTAAAACTTTCCGTTTGAATCCATTGTGTAAAAACCGAATTAATTGTTGATATGAAGATAAAAATTGTTAAAATTATTGGTCTCATTTTTATTCTCCTTTTGGTCACCGGAATTTTCCGGTGACCTGTTTTAGTTCATAAAATTACTTTACCAGAATCATTTTCTTTGTTTCAGTGAAATTATCTGTAGTAAGCCTGTAGAAATATACTCCGCTAGTAAGTTTTCCTGCATCAAATTTGTATTCATATGTTCCGGCGTTTAAATTTTCATTTACAAGCTCTGCAACCTGCTGACCTGCAGAATTGAATACAACCAGATTCACTTTAGAATTTGAGGGAATATTAAAACCTATAGTTGTTGAAGGATTAAAGGGATTTGGATAGTTCTGTGACAGGCTGAACTCAGATGGAATTTCACTTGAAATTGTACCGGTTCCGGTAAATACAGCATCTAGACGTACTGTAAATATATCTGAATTATGAACATTATTAACCAAATTTGTTGTTCGGCCGCTTGCTGTTATAATTCCAGATGAAGTAACAGTTATAAAACTGAATAGGTCTGTTGAAAATGCCTGTCCATTGTAATTGTATTCAAATTGTAAAACACCTGCTGCGTTATATTTTAAAATCATTGCATCAAAATTTGAACTGTTTGATGAGGACATGCCACCTGTATAAACATTTCCCATTCCATCGACTGCAATTTTACGTGCTTCATCATAATTTCCTGACCTGTCATATACTTTATTCCAAATCATATTTCCGTCAATATCAAGTTTAACTGTTATGGCATCTGCATCTCCGTTTGAATTTGAATAACCTGATAAATAAATATTAGAATAATTATCAATCTTCATATCAGTGTAAAATTCAGACTGTCCGTTTACAATATTATAATCTCGATCCCAGATAATTGTTAAGTTATTGTTTAATTTTTGAATTTTCATATTTTTTTCACCATTTGATGCCGGGTAAGAAGCACATACGATAATATCTGTATTAAGCATAGATTCTGCTGCGCAGAAAAAAGTAATTGAATTTAGGGGAGCTGAAATACTTGAACTTGCAATTTGCTGAAACTGTGTATTTAACTTTAGTATTACAACTAGAGCATGATCCTGTTGAAAACGATATAAAATAGATCCAATTACAAAAATATTGCCGCTCAGATCTTTTATGAGTTTACCGGGATAGTTATTTCCGCCGTAAGGTTCACAAGTACCATAGCCCAATGGCATACAGTTTTTATCATATCTTAGCATTATTGTTCTGTATAATGTATCAACCGGAGTTCTTCCGGAAATTGCAACAACAATATTTCCTGAGTTATCAAAAATAGCATCTCCGAAAGTTTCATTATATGCAGGGTCTCCATGTCTAACGGAAATAAGCAAATTTCCGTTACTATCAAATTTATGAAGGAAAAAATCGTTGCTGTTCCCAAAACTTTCACCTTCTGAAAAAACAAATATATTATTGTTCTGATCAATTAATATTTTTCTGCCAATGGCATTTCCTCCATTATAACCATAAAAATATTTTGACCAGACTGTATTACCTGAAGGGCTAACTTTTACCAGTACGCCATCAGGGTATCCACCGGGAGCTGAATAACCTGTAACATAAGTATTGCCCTGGTTATCTATTGCATGATAATTTGCATCATCAGGATTTGTACCTCCTGAGTTAAAAGTGTTAACCCAGTTATTCTGGGATAATACTGTTAATGTTAAAGCTAAAAATAAAACTGCAGCTGATAAAGTTTTCATTTTTGTAATTCCTTTCATTTAATTTTTAGATGAATTTTTCTAACGGTACAAAGATAGTTTTACAAGGCTATGTAAATGAAAGAAATAATCGTTAGTTTGCACCTCAGAGATATACCTATCAAATCCCAGTGGAGCAAAAAACTTGAAAATTTACAGAAAAATGCAAATATTGCAGATATAACTGCACCCTGAAAAATTGAAGATTTTTTTTTTATTCAACTAAATAATTATTTAATCTTTTAAAATATGCCATTTTTATATAAAAAAAGGCAATTAACAAAATCCTTATAAATATATATAATATTTGCATTTTTGAATTTATCAGGGTATTTTTAGAAAATTTATTTATTGAATTTTGATTATATGCTAAATGTAAAATTCATAGAAATTATTAAGACCTTTTCAAAAGAGGAATTTAAAGCCTTTGGTCTTTTCCTTAATTCACCATATTATAATTCAGAGAAACTTCCTCTGAAACTCTATGATTTACTGAAAAAAAACTATCCTTCATTCAGCAGTAAAAATTTTAATAAAGAAGAAATATTCAGAAAATTGTACCCGGATAAAGGATTTAACGATAAATTGTTAAGGAATATATTTTCAGATATGCTAAAACTTACAGAAATGTTTTTATTATCAGAAATTTACTCAAGTGATGATCTTAAATCCCGTATCCTGTTAATGAATGATTACAGTAAAAGAAAAATTGAATCACTATACAAAAAGAACCTGGAGAAAGCAGAGGCACTGCTTAATAATACCGAAATAAAAGACCTGGAATATTATAAATACAAACTGGAACTTGAAAAATCTAAAAGAGCTCACGATATTATGTACCGTGATGTTTATATCGATCAGTCAAACAGAGATCAGGAGATATCTGACCTGGTGACTGTAAACTCACTATTAGAAATAATGTACCGCAACCTGCATATGATAAATAACCAGAAGAAACACAACTATAACTACAGGTTAAATTTTGAAGATGAAATTGATACATTCTTGAATAATATAGGAAGCAGGTATCTTGAATTAGATCATATTAAGTATCTTTATTATACTTTCAAGCTCCTTAGGTCTCAGGATGAAAAATTTTATTTTTTACTGAAAGATTTTGCTAAAAAAGATTTTGATAAACTGCCCAGGGATGTTAAAAGGGATATATACATTTCACTAACTAATTATTGTTATATAAGAATTTCTAAAGGTGATGATATGTATATAAAAGAGCTGTTTCTTAATAACCGCGAAATGGTAGAGAAAGATCTTTTTACAACCGCTGCGGGTAATATTCCTAATGTTTTCTTTATGAATATAGTAACAACCGGACTTGAAATGAATGAATCAGAGTGGGTTGAAAATTTTATTGAGGAAGACGGTAAAAAGCTAAAAGATGATTCTAAAGAAGATACGCTTAGTTTTTGCCGGGCTAATCTATGTTATTATAAAGGTGAATACAGTAAAGCTTTCAGTTATCTTTCAAAGGTCACAACTGACGATATGACATACAAACATAATGTTAGATCGCTAACACTAAAGCTTTATTTTGATACTAACGAAATAGAGCCGTTCCTTTTTCATATTGATAGTTACAGGCATTTTATATCCGGAAACAAACTTGTATTTGAAAAAATAAAAGATTCTATCAATAATTATGTTAACTATTCAAAAAGAATTTTCTGTATTAAAAATAAAATAGGAAAGGCGGACCTGGATGATCTGCCTGTGCTGAAAAATGAAATTATAGAATGCACTCCATTAATTAACAGACCCTGGCTTCTTAGAAAGCTCAGTGAAATTGAAAAACTGTAATGCTTTTAACTTAAGTAATTACATATCTTAATCATAATTTAAAAAAGCTTTGTCCGTCGAACAAAGCTTTTATAGTGAAATGAAGTATGTTAAAACAATTATTTTAACCAAATACAAACCCGATTACAATGATTGCCAGCATTATTGCTATTGTAGTTCCGATATATAAATTACTGCTTTTTGTAACTGCAGTCATTTGCTGATTAGTAATGCGTTCGTTTATCTCTTTTGTATTCATTTTACCGAATTTCTCCTCTGAAATTAGTTAATATTAATTCAATTTTCTGAATTTAAATTAATATTTGAATGCTATAAGGACAATCACCTTAATCAGTTATATTGTATTCAATTACCTTAATTATATAGTTGTTAGGGTTCAAAAGCAAGAAAATGAATTCTGCCGCCCTGTTTCAGACAGCAGAATTCTTTTTTGCCGGATACATGCAATCACAATACCTCAGCCGAATATAAAGCCGATAATTATGATCACAAGAAAAACTGTTAATGCTCCGGCAATAAATACGTTGCTGCGTTTTTTTGAAATTTGTTATATCAGTGTTCATAATTTTTCACCTTTGTAATGTAAAGGTTGCCAAGTTTTAAAAAAAATACAATACTAAAATAATGCATAAATTAGCGTTTGTAAATAACCAATATGGTTAATGAATCTATATTATTGTTAAAAATTCATGTTAACTGAAATATACAGATACCGTGGTGAATTATCATACTTTATTATGATATTTATATAAAAAAGGAAAACCTGACCTAGTTTTCCTTTTTAAGATACTATATCTATATTATTGTTTTATTTAATATCTGTAATTGTTTCTATCTCAGAAAAAGCTTCTTTAAGCAGTCTTTTCTGAGTCTGTGTAAATACAGAATTTGAACCGGGTGCCGGTGCCGGACTTTCATCACGGCTTACACCGTATAAGATCATTTTAGAGCTTATCTGCTGAAGATCCCTCTTAAGCCTGTATGACATAAAGATCAATGCTCCCATATTATGAGGTTCTTCCTGTGCCCAGAACAGCTCATCAGCTTCTTGATATTGGCTAATTACTGCTTTAATTTCTTCCGATGGATAAGGATAATATCTTTCGACTCTTACAATTGCTGTGTTTGTAATATTATTCTCTTTCCTGTATTTTGCAAGATCATAATAAAACTTGCCGCTGGTTAATATAACACGTTTGACATTATTCCTGTCAGTGATTTCATTATCATCAATAACCAGTTTGTACTTTCCTTCTGCAAATTCATTTTTTGGTGACCTGGCTTCAGGAAGCCTTAACAGGCTTTTTGGGGTCATAATTACCAGCGGTCTGCGGTTCTTATATTTTCCCTGAGTTCTTAATAAATGATAGTACTGTGCAGGCGTTGAAGGATTACATACTGTAATATTATCGTCTGCGCATAATGTAAGGAATCTTTCAAGCCGCGCGCTTGAGTGTTCTGGTCCCTGCCCTTCCTGCCCGTGAGGAAGCAGCAATACAATATTGCTGGGCAGGTTCCATTTATCCTGGCTGGCTGTAATAAAATTATCAATAATTACCTGGCCTGCATTTGCAAAATCTCCAAATTGTGCTTCCCACAAAACAAGAGTAAGCGGATCAGATATGCTGTAACCGAATTCAAATCCCAGAACTGCTGCTTCTGAAAGCAAACTGTCCAGCGGCTCTATTTTCGCCAGCTCCGGCGCAATATTATTATGCGGAATTATTTCCTTCTCAGTTTCCATATCTGTCAATACAATATGCCTTTGAGAAAATGTTCCCCGGGCGCTATCCTGTCCGCTTAACCTTACCGGAATACCTTCCATTAAAAGTGTGCCAAAAGCAAGTGCTTCTGCAAATGCCCAGTCAACAGGTATATCGCTCGTAATGAATTCGCGTCTTGTTTCAATGAACTTTTTAAGTTTAGGGTGCAGATGAAAATCAGCCGGCAAAGTTGTGATTATATCCACAACTTTGTTCAGCTCTTCTATTGTGATTTTGGGAAGCTGATGCGACCTTAAAATTTTAACCTGTTCATCCGTAAGCCGTATCGGCGTATCCGGCCTGAATATCTGTTCCCCTGTACGGGCTTTAGTGTATCCTTTATCCATGATCTCATAAATAGTCTCTTCCATTTCTTTTACATCATCACTTGATATGACCTTTTCATTTAAAAGTTTATCCTGGTAAATATTTTTTACAGTAGGGTGGTTCCTAATGGCTTTATACAGAACCGGCTGAGTAAATGCAGGCTCATCAGATTCATTATGTCCCAGTCTTCTGAAACTATATACATCAATCACAACATCTTTATGGAACATCATTCTGTACTCATAAGCAAGCTTGGTAACAAGCATAGTAGCTTCCGGGTCATCGCCATTTACATGGAATATTGGCGCTTGAACCATTTTTGCAACATCTGATGCATAAACAGTTGATCTTGCGTCTACCGGGCTGGTTGTAAATCCTATCTGGTTATTTACAATTATATGTATAGTTCCGCCTGTACTGTACCCCTTTAATTGTGAAAGATTTAATGTTTCAGCAACTATCCCTTCGCCGGCTATGGCAGCATCACCATGAATTAACACAGGAATATATTTATCTCTTTCTGTGTCATCCATCATAGTTTGTTTAGCCCTTATAATTCCTTCCACTACCGGATTGACAAACTCCAGGTGGCTAGGATTAGAAGCAACAGAAACATTAATATCATCACCATACAATGTTTCATATGTTCCAGAGGCACCAAGGTGATATTTTACATCGCCTGAACCTTCAACTGAATCAACGTCAGTTATATCTTCGAACTCAGAAAATATTTCCTGCAGATTCTTTCCGATTATATTAGCAAGTACATTCAGCCTTCCTCTGTGTGCCATTCCAAGTACAAGCTCATCTACTTTATCCTTTGCAGCAAGCGCAAGCAGGAAATCCAGCACAGGAATAATGGTTTCCGAACCTTCAAGCGAGAAACGTTTATGTCCTATATATTTTTTATCAACAAATTTTTCAAAGTTTTCTGCCTGTATCAGCTTGTACAAAATATGCTTTTTCTCATCTGCTGTAAATGATGGCTGGTTTTTTATCGGCTCCATTTTATCCTGCAGCCAGAATTTTTCCTTTGGGTCCTGTATATGCATATATTCAACCCCTATATTCTCACAGTACGTTTTCTGAAGTATATCAAGTATTTCCCTCAGTGTTGCTGTTCTTAATCCGGCAAGCCGGGGCGTAATGAACTGCCTGTCATAGTCCCATACTGTAAAACCATAGGTGTTTGGGTCAAGCTCCGGGTGATATTTGGCAACAGGTTTTAATGGATCAAGATTTGCAAGCAAATGTCCGCGTACCCTGTACATATTGATAAGCTGGATAGCTTTAGCCTGTTTTTCTATTTCTTCAAGGTTATCAATTCCGTCAAAGTTTTCCGGGTTATTGTCAGTTTTCCATGCAACTGGTTTTACGGGCATTCCCAGATCGCTGAATATATTTTCATAGAAACTCTCTTCGCCTATGAGCAGCTTGTTCATTTTCTGAAGGAACATCCCTGATTCAGCTCCCTGGATGATCCTGTGGTCATAAGTACTGGTGATATTCATCACTTTGCTTATCCCAAGCATTGTAATTATATCTTTTGTTACTGCCTGGTATTCTGCTGGATAGTCAAGCGCGCCGGTTGCAATAATTGCTCCCTGTCCAATCATCAGCCTTGGCTGTGATGCCGCTGTTCCTATGGTTCCCGGATTTGTAAGTGTAATTGTAGTACCCTGGAAATCGGATATATCGATTTTTCCGCTCCTTGATCTGCTGATAATATCATTGTATGCATCAAAGAACTGTTTAAAATCCATTTTCTCTGCGCCTTTAATATTAGGCACAATTAGTGAACGTGAACCATCCTTTTTTTCAAGATCAACAGCCAGTCCAAGATTAACTTTGTTCTTTTTTATAACGTGAGGCTGAGAATTAATTACAGTAAAAGAATTATTCATCGCCGGAATTGATGCAATTGCTTTTACAATTGCCCAGCCTATAATATGGGTAAATGAAATTTTGCCCCGGTTGTTCTTTTTCAGATAATTATTAATTATCAGCCTGTTCTCTTCCAGTACTTTAACAGGTATTGCCCTGAATGAAGTTGCTATTGGAATAGTGAGGCTTGAGGTCATGTTCTCAATAATTCTCTCACCCGCTCCTTTTATCTGGATCGGTTCTTCACCTTCCGATGGCTGGGGAAAATTTATACTTTGTTGTGTGCCGGGGGTGTTGTAAGAAACGTATGTTCCCGTGGTTAATCCGTTTTGATTTCCTGAAGGACGTGTTTCTGCAGTTTTTATTTCAGGTAATATTTTTCCATTTGTCTGTATGTTTAACCCAGAAAACAGTTCCTGCCAGTCTTTACCAACTGAATTGGGATTGTTAAGGTAGTTTTCAAGTAACTCCATAACAAACCAGGTATTTACGCCAAATTCAGCCAGTTTTTCACGCTGCTCTGCTGATAAATCTTCTAATTTCATCTTAATTTTTTATAATGACCGCAAATTTAATCAAAATTAAATCCAAGTTCACTTCATTAATTTTTAACACATTTTAACGGTCAAAAATTACCTTAAAATTATGATGATAATACTTTAACCGAGAGGTATTTTAATTTCTACCCTGGTGCCTTTGTCTTTTTCTCCTTTTATATCCAGTATACCACCAAGCAGCAATGCTCTTTCTTTCATTCCAAGCAAACCCAGTGAAGTGTTTTTTTCAATTTCATTCTGTGTAATCCCTCTTCCATTATCATGAATTGTTAATATCAGCCACCCATTCTGGAATGTTAATAATACATTTATCTCAGTTGCTCCGGAGTGTCTTGCCGCATTTGTCAGTGTTTCCTGGAATATTCTGAATATGGAAATGGATTTTTCCGGGTTAAGGGTAAATTCTTCTTCGGTCAGCTTTGTACAGCATTTAATTTTAGATCTTTGTTCAAATTCTCCCGCATGCCATTCAATTGCTTCAGTCAGCCCCAGTTTATCAAGGATATCCGGTCTTAACTCAGTTGCTATTTTACGGACTTTATTAATAATAAGATCTATATTGCTGCTGATATTTTTAAGCTCTTCATAAATTGCAGAAGTTTTTTTTCTCTTTCTTTGCTATAATCGCAAGATCCATTTTAAGAACAGTCAGGTCCTGTCCAAGCTGGTCATGTATTTCACGGGAAATTGTTAACCGTTCATCCTCCCGTATCTTCTGGTGATAATTACTTAATGCCCTGAGTTTTTTTGTAGTTTCTTCAAGCTTATTTTCGTATAATTTTCTTTCTGTAATATCCGTTAATATTGCTTCTACGGCAACCGGATTATTTGCCTTATCTCTGAGAACAACACTTCGCTGGTTAAGCCATATTTTATTCCCGTTCTTATGATTGATCATATATTCAAAAGGCACAGCTGTGCTTGATTCCAGCATCATTTTGTGTGCATAATGATATTGTTCATGATATTCCGGATCTACAATTGAGTCAAGCAATGAATTGTTTTTATAAAAATCCTCCGGTGAATACCCGGTTAGCTTTATAGAAGAATTATTAACATAGGTGTATTTCCCTGAGCCAAGCTCCTGCCTGAAAATAAGGTCCGGTGCATTTTCTGAAAGCCTGAAATATTTATCTTCCGCATCCTTCAGCTTTGATTCAACATCACGCCGGTATACTGCAGAATTAATAGCTGTACTAAGGTCCCTGTCATCCAGTGGTTTTGTAATGTATCCGTATGGATTTGTATCCTTTGTCTTTTCTATTGTATCCTCATCCTGATGCGCAGTGATATATACAACCGGGATATTGAATTTTTTATTGATTATCCTTGCAGCTTCTATACCATCCATTTCACCCTTAAGCGTAATATCCATCAAAATCAGGTCAGGATTTAAATTTTCTGCCGCAGTTATAGCTTCTTCTCCTTTTGCAACGGAACCGGCTGACTCATGACCAATCCTTTTTAATGTTGATTCTATATCCTTTGCAATAATTTTTTCATCTTCTACAACAAGGACTTTCGCTTTTCTGAATAACAGGTTCATATTTGTTTTATTTTAATTCTCAGTGTTCTGATCAAAAAATGAAATTATTATTTCTGTTCCTTTATCGCAATTTACTTTAATTTCACCTTCCAGCTGTTCTGTGAGTGTTTTTACCAGCTCCATTCCCAGCGTATTTGTCTTTTCAAAATCAATTTTTTCTCCACCTTTGCCGTCATCTTTTATTCGAAGGATGTACCTGCCTGAAATTTCTTTCTTAAGGCTCAGCATTAATGTACCAACACTGTAATCAGGGAATGCATGTTTAATACTATTAGTAACAAGTTCATTAACAATAAGGCCGCACGGCAAAGCTGTATCAATTCCGAAATAAATATTGTCTACCTCAATTTTGAGCTCAATCCTTGAAAAACTGATATCGTATGCAAAGAAAAGGTAATTACATAAGTCTTCGAGGTACTCTCTGAAATCGATTCTTGAAAGGTCTTTTGTCCTGTAAAGCTGCTGGTGAATAAGCGCCATTGATTTAACCCGCTGTTCACTCATTTTCAGGTATCCAATTGCGCTTTCATCTTTTATACTTTCTGACTGAAGCCTTAGCAAGCTTGATACTACCTGCAGGTTATTCTTTACCCTGTGGTGAATTTCTTTCAGTATCAGTTCCTTTTCGTTCAGAGATTTTATTAGTTCCTCGTTGATGCGTTTTATTTCTGTTATATCCTGAAGTGTTCCGTGCATTCCTGCAAATTCGCCATTTTCATTGTACATCGGTTCGCCTACAATTTTTACATACCTTATTTCTCCATCAGGCCTTATTATCCTGTCCTCATTTTCATATGAATTTCTGCTTTTTATAGCTGCGGTTATTTTATCAATTGTTTTCTGCCTGTCTTCATCATGTATATAACCCATTCCTTCTGAAAATTCAAAATAAGGAGGAATTTCCTTAATGCCAAGTATCCTGTACAATTCATCAGAATTATATATCTTACCTGCGGTAATATCATATACCCAGCTTCCAATATGAGCTATTCTCTGTGCTTCTTCCAGATTTTTCCTAATCTGTTTTAATTCTTCTTCTTTTTTTATTCTTTCAGAAAGCTCTGTTTGAGCCCGTTTATACAGTTCTGCATTTGCTGCAGCTACTGTAACGTGAACAGTGATTGATTCCAGTATCTTAAGGTCATAATCGGTATATGCATTTTTATCAAAGCTGAATACAGAAACAACTCCTATAACATTATTTCCTATTTTCATAGGTATATACATAGCGGAATTTACAACAGGGGCATTATCATCCAGCAGTTCTTTGTTTTCTGCGTAATTTATTACATTGCCTTCATTATCAAGCAGGTATTTATCATTCCTGTCCTTTATAATCTCGCTGAAATTATTTACGATTAATGAATTGCCTGTTATTATTGCTTCAGACTGGGTGCCTTTATAATTCGGGCCGGTTTTAAGCGGTGGGAATTTATCAGGGTCATGTTTTGTATCTTCCACCCAGGCAGCCTTGCATATTATCTGCTGCTTGCTGCTTTGATATTCGGAAATAATCAACGAATCACAGTTAATTACCTCTTTAACCTTACGGTAATAAATTTCATATACTTCTTTCAGGTCCAGAGTGCTGAGCATTTCCCTTCCAGCACTGTATAATAAAGTAATTTCCCTGTTCCTTAATGCCAGTTCTTCCCTTGCTTTCTGCTTTTCAGCAATTTCATTATTAGCTTTCCTGTATAACGAGGCATTATATGTTGCAGCCGAAATCGGCCCGCAAAGTGATTCCAGCAGGTTCTGGTCAGATTCATTGTATGCATTTTTTTGATGGCTTAACAGCTGTATTGTTCCGATAATCCTGTTCTCGCGTATCATGGGTGATATCAATGCGGAATTATACATAACTTTTGACTGCTCATCAATCCTGTTATCAGTGATCTGGTAATGGGTAACAGAGCGGTTATAATGCTCTAAATAATCATTTATAAGAACTGATTTACCGTTTCTTATTACCTCGCTTTGTATTCCCTTTCCTTTGGGCGCCAGGGGTATTACCGGTATATTATCAACTGGCTGCTTTTTGCTGTCTGCCCATAATGAAAGTACCTTAAAGTTCTTCTCTGTTTCATTATAAGCTGAAATTATCATTGAGTGGAACGAAATGTTGCTGGTTAATATTTCAAAGATCTTATCATAAATATTTTCAATATATAATGAGCCGGAAAGCAGTTTTTGTGATTCATATAATATCTCAAGCTCCCTGGTTTTTTCCAATAATGCCTGTTCGGCTGATTTTCTTACTGTCAGCTCATTTTGCAGCTTGTTATAAAGCGATGCATTATTTATCGATACCGCTATATGTGAAGCCAGAGTCTCTATCATACTTATGAATTGTTCCGAAAAGGATGTTAATCCAAAATTCAATAACTGCAGGGTACCGGTAACCTTTTCCTGGAATATTAACGGAACTATTAAAGTTGAATTTGCAATTTCCTTCAGGTCGCGTTTTTTAAAGGAAATTTTCCCTTTCTGGGTAACATAAAACTTAGCACCGTGATTTCTTATATAATCCTTATAATCGTATATAACACGTGTCTTCTTATTTAAAATTACACTGCTTTGCAGGCCGGTGCCGCTTTCATCCAGCTTTACTACCGGGAAACTTGAGGTTTCAATTTCTGCCCCGTCTGTAAACAGACCTTTTAATATTATATTTTTTTCTTTTTCATTATAAATTGAAATGCCTATATCACATTCAGGCGCTGAAGCATGAATAATTTTAAATACCTTTGAATAAATCTGGCCAGGGGTATGCATTTTCGAAACATCCCTTGAGATTTCATAAAGGCTTTTAATTTCTTCAGCCAGTTTTTTTAGTTTTCTTTCCGCTTCGTTCCTTACTTTAATTTCTTCCTGTGCCTGCTGGTAAAGTTTGGCATTTAATGTTACTGCTGTTATTTGTGCTGCCAGAGATTCTACGAGATGAAGATCATTTTCCGTATACACATTTTCTTTAAGGCTTTTTACTTGAAGCACACCTGTAACTTTATCTTTTATCTTTAACGGAACTATTATTGCACATTTTTCAAAGGATGTTTTTTCATTTGGTTTTTCCTTTATAGTACCGTCAGGCTTATAATAAAATCTTTTGCCGGTACGCTTAACATGATTCTGAAAGTCATTTAGTAATTCTGATCTGCCTGTTTTAATGACCCTGCTTTGAATTCCGCTGCCTGATAAATTAACCGGTACTGATGGAAACTTTGTTATATCAAGCTTTTTCCTGCCAATCCAGGCTGACCTGCAGCTTAATAAACCTGAATTTTCATCATAATCCGTTATAAGCATCGAATCACACGGCATCATTTCCCTGATAATATTATAGATCTTATTGTAAATTTTTTCAGGTTCTAGTGTTTTGGAAAGCTCTTTCCCGGCTGCATATAAAGTATTAATCTCACTGTTCCTTCTTATTAATGAATTTTCTGCTTTAAGCTTTTCAGTAACATCATGAGCAAGGACAAGCACAGCATTTTTACCCTCAAAATTTACCGGTGTTCTTGTAATTTCAACATCAATTATCTCACCGTTTTTCTTCCGGTGCTTCCATATTCCGGCATTTCGCGCAGTATCTTTCTGGTTGTTTAATATTATTTCTTTCCTGTATTTCCTGAATTTTCTAAAAGTATTTTCAGGCCTTATATCAAGCAATGTTAGTTTCAGGAATTCTTCCCTGGTATACCCGTAATGTTCCAGTGCTGCATTATTCACAGCAAGGAATTTTGTAGATTCAAAATCAAATATCCACATAGGAAGCGGGTTGTTATTAAATAACAATCTGTACTGCTGCTCGTTCTCCAGGATCTTTATTTCTGCCAGTTTTTGATCAGTAATATTTATATGCATCAGTACAGCACCTGATTTATGCCCAACAGCTATTGGATTAACTGTAAACCTGTACCATCTCAGTTCATTTTCAGAATGACAGTCATATTCCATATGAAATTCTCTGCTCCTGCCGGTTAATACTTTCTGTATGCCCTTTAATGCTTCTGCTGAATCCTTGTTGCGTGATCTTCTGCATTCTGTGAGATAATTTTTCCCAATAGAGTAATTACTGTCTTTTAACCCGTTATTCTCAGCAAATGATTTCCAGGAATTATTTACAGCTATTATTGTTCCTTTTTGGTCTATTAATGCTATGTTTGCAGGAATTGAATCCTGTATTGCTGAAAGCTGCTCCAGGTATTTATTCTGAATATCATATCCTTCTATAATTTTTTCCTGGGAAAATTTATTTTCAGAAATATCGGTTATATTTCCGATTATTGTATCGGCACGGCCATTTTTGTCATAAATTACAGTATGGCTATCAAGCAGCCATTTTGTACTTTTATTCCTGTTAGTGAATTTATATTCTATGCTGAAATGCTTTCTGCCTTCAGATCTTTTTGAAAATATTCTTTTGAAATGAGCATTGAATCTTTCTTTATCCTGTTTGTTTATTAGCGGGGATATTAAATTATTCTTTTTTTTAAGGAATTTTTGAGGAGATATACCAAGAAGCGATTCTGATGACGGGGTTATATATTTATACCGGTTTTCTTTTATACTGTATTCATAAACTGCATTTTGGGTATTCTTAAGCAGAACTTCGTAATTGTGCTTGCTTTCAAATAAGCTTTCAGTGATAAGTTTCTTTTCAGTATTATCTAATATGTGACCAAGAATAAAATTTTTATTAAAAATTTTTATTTTATCTGTTGAGATAATTACATTTAATTTATTGCCCTTGTAAGTATTAATATCAAAATTAAATGTACTGTATTTATTTCTGCTGTACTTTTTCAGAATTTTTCTGGATTCTTCGTTATTGATTAAAAAACCCAGGTCTGATGCAGTTTTACCTGTTACATTTTTTTTACTGCATTCCAGTAGTTTTAAAAATTCTCTGTTAACATCATAATATATTCCTGACTCAGGCTCCAGCAAAGACTTTGCCACCGGGCTTGAATCGAATGAAGTAAAAAAAAGCTTTTTCAGCATTTCGCGCTTTTTTTTATAAACTCTTTGATCCTGTTTAGTTCAGATTTTTTTACGGTTTTACTATTCAATTAATTGTTCCGTTGATTTGAATATACAAATTATATCCGGACGAATATGAAGGCAGTTTAGCTATTATACCATTGTTAATATAGCTATTTGATAATAAAATTAATATAATTAATTTAACTACAAACTAACTTCTTTATTTTATTGATACTTAGATGATTAATCATTAATTTGCAGTATGAAAAAAGTAATTATTGGGGCTGATCACAGGGGATATCCATTAAAAGATAAACTGAAAGTTAAGTTTTCCGGAAAATTTGATTTAATTGATATCGGGACTTTCAGTGAAGAATCAGTGGATTATCCCGATATTGCTGAAGCTCTGGCTAAAGCAATTCAGCAGGGAACTGCTGATAAAGGAATTCTTATATGCGGTAGTGGTGTTGGTGCCTGCGTTGCCGCCAATAAATTCAAGGGAATACGTGCCGCAATTTGCCACGATGTTTTTTCTGCGCACCAGGGTGTAGAAGATGATGATATGAACGTTTTATGCCTTGGCGGCGGAATAATAGGCGACTCTCTTGCTGAAGAAGTGATAAATACATTTTTAAATGCAAAGCTAAAACCCGAAGAAAGATACTTAAGAAGGCTCGAAAAGATTAAAAAAATTGAAGAAGGACAGAACCTTAAATAATTTTTATATTCTGAATTCACATTTTCTTTCCATTGCCCTTTCAAGAATTTCAAGGTAACTGCGTTTGCTAATTTCTTTTGCTCCGAATTTTTCAAAATGTGGTGTCATCATTTGTATATCGAATAAAGTAAAATTATTTTTCTTAAGTATATCGAAAAGTTTTACTACGCAAACTTTTGATGCATTGTTTATTTTGTAAAACATCGATTCCCCGAAAAATGCCCCCCTGTATGCAGCTCCGTATAGCCCGCCGGCAAGTTTACCGTCATACCAGGCTTCAACGGAATGCGCAAATCCACGGTAAAATAAATCCGTGTATGCATTCATTATCAGGCTGTTTATCCATGTGTTTTCGCGTTTGGAGCATTCATGTATTACCTGCTCAAAAGATGTATCGATCCTGATTTCAAAAATATTTTTATTAAGTACCTGTTTAAGTGAGCGGGGTATATTCAATCCCGAATTGATATTTTCTACAGGTAAAATCGCTCTTGGCGAAGCTTCGAACCATGCAATATTTTTTTCATCTTCTCCCATAGGAAAAATACCCATTGCATACCCGTTTAATATCTGATGCCAGTATAATGTATCGTATTTGTATTGTGAAGGACGCAATAGTTATGCATTTACTTCAATTGATGTTCTTAAAGCAATTTCTTCCAGTATGCTTTGAGCTCTTAAACATTCATCAAGCTTGCCGCTTAAAACAGCTGCCCGGCCTTTGTTATGAGCTTCCATAGTTATTGATTCAGCTTTATCGTAGCCGCATCCGGCAGCCAGCATTACCTGGCTGATAACTTCATCAAAGTCATGGTGTGAATCATTAAAAAGGATCAGGGTAAATCCTTCTGTAGTAGTATCAATATCTGTCGGTTCTGTTAGCTCTTCTGTTTGCTGCATATAAATATTCAGGTAATTTTGTTTCAGTAATTCCAGTCGCTTTCATAATCATATGACGTTCGGGAACTGTCACGGGTTTCCCTGTTATACAGCATTGCTCCCACCATATCCCTGTAAGAAATACCGTCTTCTATATCATCCTTAGCAATTTTTGAATTGTTATGCAGCCCGTCAAGCATAAATTCCATTAAAGAAGCAAGCTCGTATTCATTTTCCACCGTTTTTATATACTTTTTAACAGTTTTTTCCAGACCTTCAACTCTTTTTAAACTGGTGAAATACTCATCAAAATTCATATCATCACTCAATTCCAGAAAGTTACCTTCTTCAAACCACTTAACAATCTCCGCGTACGGGTCTGCAGAAGATGCCTGATCCTTAAGTTCACCCTGCCTGCGTTTTTTCTGCAGCGGGTCGGGAAAATATTTTTTGAAAATTTCTCGGACACTTTTTCCGATTAAAGCCCTGCTTACTTTCACCGGACCTTCCTGTTCGCCTTCAAAAACCAGCTCAATTTTTCCTGTCATTCCGGGTAATGTTGCGTTTAAGTCTGTTATTCTTGGAAAAATAATTTTTTCATTGTTTAATATCGATCTTCTTTCAGCATTGCTTACCAGATTTTCCATAGCTGAAATTGTCATTCGTGCGCTTACGCCTGATTTTTGTTCTACAAATTCGCTTTTCCGGGCTTCGTGAGCCGTGGTTTCTATAATTTCTTTCATATAATAAGGTATAATTACATCTTTATCTGTATGTCTTTTTAGCCAGCTCTGTGATTCTGTTATTTTTATTCCGTCTTCAATATTTTTGGGATAATGTGTCAGTATCTGTGAATCTATCCTGTCTTTAAGCGGAGTGATAATATTTCCGCGGTTAGTATAATCTTCCGGATTTGCAGTATATACAATAAATACATCCAGCGGAAAGCGGATGTTAAATCCCCTTATCTGAATATCGCGTTCCTGCATAATATTCAGCAGACCTACCTGTATCCTTGGCTGAAGATCAGGAAGTTCATTGATAGCAAATATACCGCGGTTAGTTCTGGGTACTATCCCGAAATGTATAGCGCCTTCGTGTGAATATTGAAGCCGCTGAGTTGCAGCTTTTATCGGGTCTATATCGCCTATCAGATCAGCTATTGTAACATCCGGCGTAGCCAGCTTTTCACCAAATCTTCTTTCTCTGCCTATCCATTCAACTTCTGTACTATCGCCTTTTTCATTAACTGTATCTACTGCAAATTTTGAAATTGGCAAATACGGGTTATCATTAATTTCAGAACCTTTGATAACCGGAGTAAATTCATCCAGCAGGTCTATGAGCATCCTTGCCATTTTGGTTTTAGCCTGCCCTCTTAAACCCAGAAATATTATATCATGCCTTGCAAGTATCGCATTTATTACCTGAGGTATAACGGTTTTTTCGTAACCAATTATGCCGGGGAAAATTTCCTCTTTAGCTGCTAACTTTTCTGTCAGGTTCTTTCGCAATTCATCTTTTACTGATAGTACTTTGTAACCTGAGCTTTTCAGCTCTCCTAATGTACAGGGAAGTTTCTGAAGCTTTGTCATTATATTATTCTTTCTGTGATTTAGTTTGATAAAAATTAGCTAAATTATTAATGTAAATCAATTTCATAAAAATTAACATTTTTTATTTCGGCTTAAAAAAAAGGATGGATAAATCCATCCTGCACTAACTGATCTGCACTGTAAAATAGTTATTTATAATAATAAATATAAGAATTCAGGTTTTCAATTTCCTGCTTTTTTTTCTTCAGCATCTTCAGCCATCAGGTCCCTCATAGAAACAACTCCTATCAGCTTTTCACCATCCCTTACCGGTACATGTCTGATGCCTTCCTGTTTCATAATATTCATACAGTCATTGTATGAATCATGTGCTTCCATTAAAATTACACCTCTTGTCATAACATCATCAATTTTAGTGTTCTGCATATCAAGCTTCTTGGCAGCACACCTTATCATCAGATCCCTTTCTGAAAAAATTCCTCTTAGCTTCCCGCCCTCATCCAGCACGGGAACAGCTCCGACATTGTTTTTTGCCATAACGTCAACTGCCTCATAAACTGTCATCCCTGTATTTACATAGAACATTTCTTTCTGACTGCAGATATCACGAAGTGATTTCATATGGATACTCCTTTCATGGCTGAATGCCTTAAGAAATATTTTCGGAATCTAATGAATTTTGAACACTTTTAAAATAATGATTATTGTTTTATAAAGCAACTAAACAACGTCTTCTCTTTTAAATTTATATAAGGGGGATTTTAGGAAAAAAGCTAAAAAATATCAAAAAATCAATATATCTTTAATAGTTTTCGGTTTAACAATCTTTGGTCTGTCAGTTCCTCAAAAAATATTCAGCAATTCCCTGTAACATTTTAATTTTTCAGGGAGAAAATTGATACTATAGATTATCATATATTTTAAATGTTATCAAGCACAAAGTTCCTTCAATGTAATCTGTTAACTTTAATTAATATAGTTTTTTTCGAAATGTTTCCGGTTTGCAGCACCTTTTCTGAAAATATCACATCCGTATGATTTTATGCAAAAAATTAAAAAGATTATTATTTGAAATTCTTTATAAATTTTCTTTTGTTTCTGCTTTAGCAGCCGGCGGAGCAGCTTTGGCATCATCTGTAACAACAAAGCTGAAACTTGTTTTGCACCGGCTTCTGAATTTTTCCTTTTCTTCAGGTGTCATAGCCTCATACTTTTCTCGGAGCTTCTGTTTCCAAATTTCATCCGGGTAATTGTGTCTGTGCAGCCGGTATCCTTTGCCCATTGTACCGAAAAGAATTTTAGCAATTAAAAGCAGTCCTGCTGCCTGCCAGTAATTCAAAACAGGTCCGCTGAAAAGCTCCGGTATCAATGCATTCCATAACAGCATAAATACTGCGCCGGTTATTGCCAGGATGAGGGTCATCTTAAGCAGAAATAACGGTACTCTGAAATATCTTTTGTGTTTCATGTTTTTATAATTTTCATTTTTTGGTCAATATTATTGTTTAGTTAATTCCTCATAAAGTTCTTTCAATTCTTCCCTCAGGTATAGCTCTGCATATCTTTTTCTTGAAAGCAGCGTATTAACGCCAGTACCGGTAATTTCAGAAATTTCCTTGAAGCTTTTTCCTTCCAGCTCGTGCATTATATATACTTCCCGCTGCTTTTCAGGCAGTTTATTCAGCAGATCTTCAAGGACAGGCCAGAACTCCTGTCTGAAATACTGAATATCTGCTGACTGCGTATCCTCGTTCAGATCATCCTCATACCTGTAAGAATCATTTCCGCTGTCATCAAAAACTGATTCATTTATCTTATCAAGAGATACCGGCTTAATTTTCCTGTACCAGTCTATTATCTTGTTAGATGCAGCCCTGAACAGCCATGATGCAGTACGCTCAATTGGATCTTCGCGCATTGCTTTTGTGAACTGGAAAAATACATCCTGAAGAATATCTTCTGCATCAGACTCAGCAGCAACCCTGCGTTTAATAAATCCAAGCAGCCGGGGTCTTTCCTTTACAAAAACCTCAGCTAAACGGGAATTCAGATTTTCAGCTTTTTCGCTCAAATTTCTATCCTTCTTTACTCCATCTTTCAGAATATTATCATTGCTGAGTTCCTGTTTTAAAGCTAATTCCATTTTTACAGTTCTTATTGTTTATTATCATTCTGCCTGCCTGTTTAGTTAGACGCTTTTTAAATTCAAATATTTTACTTTACTAAAATAGCATTTTAGCGGATAAATCCCGCTTCAATAATCTGTTCTGAACAATTATATCCTTTTTATTGTGACATTAATAAACGTAATTTTGTCTTTAAATTATTGTGAATTTGCAGGAAAACGAATATAACGGTATAACCGGCAGCGATATTTTTGATAAATTAACAGCCAAACCTGTTAAAAAGAAGCAAAGGTACTGGATAAATATTGTACTTTTTTTCGCTTCTTTTATTACTGCCGCAATGGGCGGTGTGTACTGGCTGGGCAGAGATCCATACGACATTTCTAATTTTCATTTGGGATTAACTTATGCTTCGCTGATAATCTTATTCCTGTCGTTCCATGAATTCGGACATTATTTTGCGGCAAAATATCATAAAATAGATGTGACCCTTCCGTATTATATTCCTGTTCCGCTGCCTGATCTTATTAATCCTTTCGGTACTATGGGAGCTGTTATAAAAATTAAAGAACATATAAAAACAAGAAAAGCACTGTTTGATATAGGTATTGCCGGACCAATTGCAGGTTTTGTTATAGCTTCAGCTTCTCTTATATATGGCTTTTTAACACTGCCGGGTGTTGAATATATTTATGCAATACATCCGGAATATATTGTAAACGGAATGCCTCCGGTAAGCGGCCTTACTTTTGCAAATACACTGCTGTATTCTTTTCTTAAATCAGTATTGCCGGTTCCGCATGATGCTTTTATTCCTCCTATGAATGAGATCTATCATTATCCATTCCTTTGCGCCGGCTGGTTCGGACTTTTTGTAACTTCACTTAATTTAATGCCTATCGGACAGCTTGATGGAGGTCATATAGTTTATGCATTGTTCAGAAATAAACATAAATATATCACAAGGTTCTTCTTCGGATTATTGATTATTATGTCTGTGATTGGGATATTGAATTATGCTGAAGTGTTAAATTACCCTGAGCTTGGCTCGCCAATGTGGATAATTTGGGTAATATTGTTATTTTTTGTAATTAAGATTGATCACCCGCCGTTTTACGATCCGGCACCGCTGGGATTCGGAAGAAAGATGCTGGGTATATTTGCATTTATTATGTTTATCTGTTCCTTTACACCTGCGCCAATAAAGGATTTCTGATTATTTGTGGTTTTCTGTCAGCTTCATATTTTCTGAATTCAGGAACCATGCAAATTTCCCGCTTTCGGATGACGGGTCGTATTCAACTTTGCAAACGCTGGCATTCTTAAAATTAAGCTGAAGGTCTTTTACCGGGTTATTTTTCAGAAGGTTCATAGTATAAATATTTACATCAGGCGCATGACCGAATAATGCTATACTGCTGTTATGCGAGTGCCTTTTTAACAGTTTGATGAACATTGAATAGGAGTTACCCCCAATTAGCTCTATAGAGGTTTTTATTTCCCGGCTGTATTTCATAACTTCTGCAAATACCTCGGCAGTTTGCACTGCCCTTACAAGCGGACTGGATATCATAGAATCGAACTCTACATTCATTTCTTTAAGCCTGCGGGCTACTATTCTGCAGTGATTCCTTCCGTGTACGGTTAAATACCTGTAACTGTCAACTGAAATTTCATTGTCAATTTCTGATGCAGCCCCGTGACGTATAATATAAATATCCAAGTTTAAATAAGTTTTCCTTCCGCATACATATAATTTTCTGCAGAATTTATTTTAAAATCCATAATAGTATTTTCCAGCCCTGTTTTAAAAGGTACACGTACTTTAATGTAATTACCTGTAAATCCGTATATGTAATTATCATCTTTAACGGTTTCAAATAATACTTTGTGAACAGTACTTTTGTTCCTTTTGTAAAACTCAAGTCGTTTTTTTATTTGAAAGCTCTCTTAAAATCCTGCTTCTTTCTTTTCTGCTGCTGATATCCGTTCTGCCCGGCAGTGTTACTGCATAAGTATTCCTTCTTTCGGAATAGCTGAAAACATGCAGGTAACTTGCCTTAAGGTTTTCAAGGAAACTTAGAGTATTGCTGAATTTTTCATCGGTTTCACCGGGGAATCCTGTGATAACATCTACTCCTATTCCTGCACCGGGTAACTTTTCGTTCAGTTTGTTTATCAGCTCAAGGTAACTATCCCTGTTATATCTTCTTCTCATCTGCTTCAGTATATCCGGGTCACCGCTTTGAAGCGGTATGTGGAAATGACGGCAGAAGTTATCCGAAGAGCTTACCAGTTGGATGATATCATCATTTAAAAGGTTTGGTTCTATCGAGCTGATTCTTATTCTGGGTACATTCAGCTTTTCAAGGGCTAACAGTACATCTATTAGTTTTTTTGTATCAGGTGACCCGTTCTTATAAGTGTAATCACCGGTATTCACCCCGGTAAGTACAATTTCATTGTAACCAAGATCCAGCAGCTTTTTGGCATTTTCAGTTACTGTATCGAACGGCAGGCTTCTTGATTTGCCGCGGGCAAGCGGAATTGTACAGAAAGAACAGTTATAATCGCAGCCGTCCTGTATCTTCAGGAATGCGCGTGTTCTTGACTCAACATCGCTAGAATATGCATAATCAAGATTTGAGATCTCATCTGTTGGGGATGTAAATATACATGAAAGGTCTTTTTTTTCCATACCGTCAAGGTAATCAAAAAGCCTGAACTTTTCATTTGAACCAAGCACCAGGTCAACACCGTGAATAGATGCAATTTCATGCGGCTGAAGCTGGGCATAACACCCGGTAACTACAATGTATGTATCCGGATTTTTGTTAAGAACACTTCTGATTATCTGTCTGCATTCTTTATCTGCATTTTCGGTTACACTGCAGGTATTAAGCACAAACAGGTCAGAGCTCTCTCCATACTCCTTCAGGGCAAACCCTTTTTCGTTGAATTTGCCTGCCAGAGTCGAAGTTTCTGAATAGTTTAGCTTGCAGCCTAAAGTGTGTAATGATACAGATTTTCCCATAATACAAATTTACTAACAAATTGATACATTATTAATGCATAAAAATAATCAGAATTATTTCAGGAATTCAAAAATTTTTTTGAATTTTTATCATTTTTTTAAGATTATACAGGGAATTTTATTGAATGATTAATATTTTTAAATGTATATTGCGTATTATATTTATCAAAATATTTGTTTCGTTTTATATGAGAATATTGAGAAAAATTCCTGTATTTATATGGTTTTTTGCTGTGCTTAATTATTCAGTTTCTCAAACAGTAAATACTATCTCGCCTGACGGTAATGTCCGGATTTTATTAAGGCTCACTCAGCAGGGTGAACCTGAATACAGCATTATATTTAAAAATACACCCTTTTTACAATGGTCAAAGCTGGGTTTAAAATTAAGAAATAATAATTATACTGATAATTTTAAGTTTATAACATATGAAACAAATACCATTGATGAAGTTTACAGGGTCTATTCAGGCAAATCGGCTTTTTCCCGTAATTATTACAGTGAAACTAAAATTACTCTGAAAAGTGAATTAACTGGAACGGGTTATTTCGATATTTATTTCCGCGCATATAATGACGGAGCAGCATTCAGATATGGCATACCCAAAAGCGATGCAGATATGAATATTGAAGTTGTATCCGAAGATACAGAATTCAGATTTGCTGGTGATTTTAACTGCTGGGCTATGAAAAAAGAAAAATTTAAACACAGTTACGAAGGAGAATTCAGGGAATATCTTATCAGCAGCCTTTTTAATAATCCAAATGACCCGGCTGCAGGATTTCCATTTATTACACTGCCGGTGACATTTAAAGTAAACAATAATTTTTATGCATTTTTTTCAGAAGCAGCAATAACCAATTACCCCGGGGCGCACCTGGTAAAGCAAAACGGCAGTGTACTTAAAACAGCTCTTGCCCCGGACCCGTCACAGACCGGAATTGCTTTCAGCTCCAGCGTTCCGCTTTTAAGCCCGTGGAGATTTTTTATTTTTGGCAAAACACCCGGCGCACTAATTGAATCAAACTTAGCAATGAATCTGAATGAACCGAATAAAATTACAGGAATCGAAAATTGGCTGAAACCCGGCAAAACTACGTGGAGCTGGTGGGCTGAAGACAGGGGATTCGATCCTTCATTTGGATATAGCATACTTTCAACCAATACAGTTAAGCATTATATTGATTTTGCTGCAGCAAACAATATCCAGTATGTTACGCTTGACGGCGGCTGGTACGGATGGTTTGATGCAATGAATGATTTTTCATTCAGAGATCTTACTAAAACATTGCCGGAGCTGAACCTGCCTGAAGTTGTTTCTTATGCTGAAAACAGAGGAGTAGGTATTATTTTATGGGTAGTTTGGTCTGACCTTGAAAAACAAATGGATAAAGCCCTCGATCATTTTGAACGTTTGGGAATAAAGGGAATAAAAATGGATTTTATGGACAGGGATGATAAATATATGACTGATTTCTACAGGAAAACTGCCGGGGAGTGTGCCAAAAGAAAATTATTTGTAATGTTCCATGGTTCCTATAAGCCTGACGGCTTAAGCAGAACTTATCCGAATATTTTAACATATGAAAGCGTGATGGGTAATGAATACTCTAAATGGGATCCCCGCTTTCCTGATCCTAAACACAACGTAACAATTCCTTTTACAAGAATGCCTGCCGGACCAATGGATTACACACCCGGATCCTTTACAAATGTTGCTTCAGATAAATTTCAGGCAGTTTATAAACATCCTATGACTAAAGGAACAAGAGCTCAACAGCTTGCTATGGCTGTTGTGTATGAATCAGGTATTTTAACTCTTTGTGAATCTCCTGAAATATATAAAAAATACAATGAATTTGATTTTTTAAAGAATGTACCTGCTACCTGGGATTCAACAATTGTTCTGGATGGGGAAATTGGTAAGTTTGTTATTATAGCCAGAAAGTCCGGAAATAATTGGTTTGTAGGCGGAATGACGAACCAGGACAGCAGAGAAATAAATTTAAAATTGAAATTTCTTCCTACTGGTTTTTTTAAGGCTGTTATTTATTCCGATTTTCCATCTGTACAAACAGATCCGCAAAAGGTTCAGATAACTAACTTTAGGGTAAAATCTGGGAACAGCATAACCATAAAAATGGCACCTGGCGGGGGATTTGCTGCAGAATTTATTCCTGAATAACTCTGCTGATTAATTTTCCGTTTACCCATTTTAAAAGATCAAAATATTCGAAAGCATTTTTCTCATACCTGTCTTTCTTAAGCTTTTCAAGATTTTTGCTTAATCTGCTGAATAAAAAATTCAAATCATCTTCTGTTTTTACTCCCTGCAGCCTCCGGATAAATTTAATTATCAGCAGTTCGGTTTTAAAAAGTTTTTCATGTTTTCTTAAATACCTGTATGTACTTATTAACAGGTAACGCAGCAGCTCGTAGTTTTTAAGCTCAAAATGTATTATTAAATAAAGTATTTTTATATAACATTCATAATCAGATCTTTTATTAAGCAATGGATGACTTAAAATTCTGTTAGCTGCCGTTAGCGCTTTTGTGAAATTTTTTTCCTCTATACGGCATACTGTAATGTGATATAAAATGGAAAGCTCTGTATCTATCTGCAGCTTATCTTTATATCTGACCAGTACTTTTTCAAGCCTGGGAATCATCCTGGCTGCCTTTTGGATTTCACCCTGCTTAAGGTAAATCTTTAAATACAGGTAATCTCTGAATATCTCAAAATCATCTGTACTGAACTTTTCCTTTTGTACTTCATTATACAGGATTTTTAAATATGATTCAGCTTCAACGGTTTTATCCAGGTATATACAGCTTTCAGTCAGTGAATAAAGTATGTTTATCGGATAGTGCAGAATATAATCCCTGAAAGGCAGGGGATTTTCGGTAACAATTTTATATCTTGCAAGCTGTGACCTGTATTGATTTATGTTATCTGCTTTAATACCGTAATAAATTTCCTTTACCCTGTGATATGCCTCCAGAGCCCTTATACTTTTTGCATTTTCCGGGGAAAGCATTTTTCCTTCGCCGGTAATTTTATCCAGCCCTTCAGTGTGTTTTTCATTCCTGCTTAGCCCGTAGTACCTGAAATTGTTAAGCAGCATTCCGGCTGTTTTGCTGTATTCAAAAATATTAACCATTTTTTCGGCGGCTTCATATACTTCCTGCATCAGCTCTTCACTTTTTGTTTTCTGTATCATTTTTTTGGGAATAATTATCTTTTCCATATCAAGTATCTGCAGCAGGTATCCGTACTTTTCATATTTGTAGGCATATTCTTTAGCTTTAGCCAAAGTCTTAAAATAACGCTTATACATTGCTTTGTTAAAAAGTACCCAGCATTCAGCAATAAGCGAATGCATTTTCCCGTCTGCCGTTGTGCTGTAATTATAATTTATAAGGGATTTCATTATTAATTTATATAAATGGTTTTTGTTATAAGCAAAATTATTTAAGAATTTCTTTCCTTTGTTCTTTAACCTGAATTTATTTTCATCATATTCTGTCTGTTTTTCCATGGCTTTAAACAGCTCAAGGTAAATTTTATCTCCTTTTTGAAGTCCGGAGCTTAATACAAAAAATCTTTTTTCGTTTTTGCTCATCTGGCAAATAAGCTCAAACAGGTCGTTAGCTGGTTTCACAGAAATCAAATTTATAATTTAAGAAATATACAATTATATGAAAATATAAACAAAAAATACAAAATAATATGCTAATGGGAATCAAATAATAAATCCTTATTTGCGTTTTT
>LLZO01000107.1 GCA_001567545.1 Candidatus Tepidiaquacellales bacterium OLB5 | reverse complement strand
TAACAGGATTATGAAATTGCAAGTATTGGTTTGCTAAGTAATATGATTATTTTTTGCATAAATAACCTAGGAGACTCATTATGGCAAAAAACTTACAATGGTTTTCAAGGGAAAAAAATTGTCAAATTAAATCAAAATTATTTTATTGGTTGTTCATCAGGTGATTCAAGTAATGAACAAGTTTCATTTATGAAAACTGATTTGAATGGAGATAGCATTTTTACACGCAGATTTCCCGTTAATGGAAGAGATAATTATTTTAATAGTTTTACAATTGCGAGTAATAAATTGATCTTTTCTTATGCACGAGACTCATCCTTTGGATTAGCAAATAGTTATGGTTTAATTACTGACTTGAACGGTAACATAATTAATCAAAAGGTTTTTACAAATTCATCATTTGTGTGGGGTTCGCTTAGGGCAATTGTGCCTATAGCAAATGGTGATATATTGTTTGCAGGAACCGGTCAATTACAACCAAGTGCAAGAGTAATCTATGCTGTGAGAACTGATAGTTTGTTAAACACTTCTGAATATATAGGTATAGAACAAATTTCAAGTAATGTACCAAAGAGTTTTTATCTTTTTAATAATTATCCAAACCCTTTCAATTCAAACACTAATATAGAATTTCAATTGTCTAAAAGAGCATTCATTATGCTTCAGATTTTTGATATAAATGGAAAATTGTTAGATGTACTTGAGAATGAATATTTGAATTCGGGAAGATATAAAACACAATGGTATGCAAATAATTACTCAAGCGGTGTATATTTTGTTAAAATGACTTCAGACTTCAAAGAAACATATTCAATAAAGATGTTATTAATAAAATAAACTTTACGGTCATGAAAAAAATCCTGTTACTATGCTATAATTCAGAGAGCATCAATTGTGCTGATGCATGCAATGAAATAGTCAATGCACTAAAGAATTTTGTTAATGAGTGAACTTTCCTGCTTATGGAGACGACCCATCGGGTCGTCTCTACAGGTATGAACATATGAATTAGTCAAACTTTCAAGTTTCACGTTTTTTTTCGTAAATTTGTAATTCCCGCAGTTTAAAATCCCTTATTTATTGGAAAATTTGCATAATTTATGCGTTTTTTATTATTTATTGGAATTTTGAATAATTTATATATAAAGGAGCTATTTTAATTAAATGAAAAGAATCGGAATATTATTCGGGCAGGAAAATACCTTTCCGCAGGCTTTTATTGACAGGGTAAATCACAAAGCACGCGAAATGAATGCTGATATTACTGCCGAAGCAGTAATGATAGATAAAGTTATCCAGGGTGAGCCGTTAAGATACCATATAATAATAGACAGGATATCACAGGATGTACCTTTTTACCGCGCATTTTTAAAAAATGCAGCATCCAGCGGTACCGCTGTAATAAACAATCCTTTCTGGTGGAGCGCTGATGAAAAATTCTTCAACAATGCTTTAATGACAAAGATCGGTGTTCCTGTTCCCAAGACAGTTATACTTCCTTCTAACCAATTGCCAACCGATACAACACATAACTCATTCCGCAATTTAACTTTCCCATTGGACTGGGAAGGGATATTCAGTTATATCGGATTCCCCGCATACTTTAAACCTCATGCCGGCGGCGGCTGGAAAAGCGTTTACAAAGTTTCGAACATTGATGAGTTTTTTAAAGCATACAATGAAACAGAACAGCTTGTTATGATGCTGCAGGAAGAAATTAAGTTCGATGAATATTACCGCTGCTACTGCCTTGACAGGCAGGATGTTTGGGTAATGCCTTATGAACCCCGCAATCCCCACCATTTAAGATATTTAAGGGATACTGTAGTTGAGCCTGAAAGGCTTAAAATGCTGACAGATGTTGTATTAAAAATAAACCGCGCGCTTGGATATGATTTTAATACTGTTGAGCTCGCTTTAAGGGACGGCGTTCCTTATGCAATTGATTTCTGCAATCCGGCACCCGATGCAGATGTTCATTCAGTTGGCGAGGCAAATTTTGAATGGATCGTTGAAGCAGCAGCAAATATGGCTATACGCAGGGCATTGAACCACAGGGAAGGATTGAATAATCTGACCTGGGGAGATTTTGTGTATTCATCAGCAAACAATGAGCCTCTTGTTGAAGGAGCATACGATGCTTCGCTCAAAAAAAAAAGCCTAAGCTGAAATCAGCCGCGGTAAAACGGGTTAAGAAGTCTGAGGAAGTTTCAGGCGATAAACCTGAAAAGAAATCACAGAAAAAGAAGAAAGCTGAGTAGTAACCTCACCCCCCAGCCCCTCTCCTACTCCGAAGGAGTCCCTTTGGGAAGAGGAGAGGGGAGCAAGGTAACAGGGTTTTTCCGATTTCGACAGGTCCTCTCCAAATGAGAGACTTAATAGATGTATTTACTGTCGGGTCTAAGGACCCGACAGGAGCAGGAATTTGAAATTGAAATTTCCGCATCGGCGGGAATGACTTCAGAATTTCACTATATATTGCTTTATTAATCTTTAATATATAGATTGTAAAACAACAATTTAAAAAAAACATGGATAAGCATATTTTTACACTGGGTATCGAAGAGGAATTTATGCTGGTTGACCCCGAAACCAGGGCACTGGTTTCGCATATGCAGCAAATTGTAGATTCAGGCAAGGTGTTCTTAAAAGAGCAGATAAAGCCTGAAATGCATGCATCGGTTGTAGAAGTGGGAACTAAAATATGCCGCGATATCCATGAAGCAAGGGAAGAAGTAACAGGCCTCAGGTCAAACCTTGCAGCACTGGCAAAGGAAGCAGGTTTTCGCATAGCAGCAGCAGGTACTCATCCTTTTACTCACTGGAACGAAGTATCTATTACCGACCATCCCCGCTACCATGAAATAGTAAATGAAATGCAGGAAGCTGCCCGCGCTAATCTGATATTCGGGCTGCACGTTCATGTTGGTTTACCGAACCGCGAGGTTGGAATCCAGATAATGAATGCAGTAAGGTATTTTATACCGCACATTTTTGCACTTTCAACTAATTCGCCGTTCTGGCTGGGCAGGAATACCGGGTTTAAATCGTACCGCGTAAAGGTATTTGATAAATTTCCCCGCACCGGGATACCTGATTATTACGATACTGTAACAGAATTCGATAATTATGTAAACCTTCTGATAAAAACAAACTGTATAGATAACGGCAAAAAGATATGGTACGATATAAGGCTTCATCCGTATTTTAATACGCTGGAGTTCCGCATGTGCGATATACCGATGAGAGTTGATGAAACAATTTGCCTTGCAGCGCTTATGCAGGCTGTTGTTGTTAAGCTTTACAAGCTTATGAGGCAAAACCTGGGGTTCAGGATTTACCGCCGCGCTTTAATAAATGAAAACAAATGGCGCGCTGCAAGATACGGCACAGAAGGCAAGCTGATAGATTTCGGCAAGCAGGAAGAAGTGGATTTTAAGATACTTGCAATGGAGCTTATTTCATTTATAAGTGATGTAGTAGATGACCTTGGGAGCTGGGAAGAAGTGAATTATATCCTGCAGATACTGCAGAACGGAACCGGCGCAGACCGCCAGCTTGCTAAATGGGACGGCACTGAAGACGGCCTGAAAAAAGTTGTGGATTATATAATAGATGAAACTCATCTGGGTTTAAAATAATTTTAAAAAATAAAGATAATTAAAAACTAAATTTATTTAATGGATCAAACGCATACAATAGTTGATTTTGATAAAGAGCTTTCCGAAGGCGCATACAATGCCATAAATGTTTGTTTAAGGCTGAAGCCTGAAGAAAGAATTACTCTTATTACGGATAACGAATCCCTTGAAATAGCATCAGCCCTTGCTGCAGAAATAAAAAAAACAGGCTCGGAATACAGCCTGATGGTGATCGAGGACTTTGCACCGCGCCCGCTTAAAAATATGCCGCAGCCGATCCTTGATGACCTCGCAAAATCGCAGGTAAGCATTTTCTGCGCTGTTGCGCATACAGGCGAGCTTCGCTCCAGGATTGATATGACAGAAGTAGTTGATGCCCATAAAATACGCCACGGGCATATGGTTAATATCAGCAAGCAGATCATGTTTGAAAGCATGCGGGCAGATTTCCTGAAAGTTGATGAAATATCACAAAGGCTTATTGAAAAAGCACGTAAGGCAAAAACTATTAAAGTTACAAATTCTGCCGGAACAGATATGATAGCTGAGTTTTCTCCAAAATTAAAATGGATAAAAACCAGCGGGATAATTTCAGTTGAAAAATGGGGAAACCTTCCAGGAGGAGAAATATTCACATCACCATATAATGTTAACGGGTTGTTTGTTGTTGATGGAGTTGTTGGCGATTATTTATGCAAAAAATACGGCGACCTTAAAAAAACACCGCTTAAGATATGGATAAAAGATTCACGCATCACTAAAATGGAATGCAGCAATAAAGAACTGCTTGAAGAATTCACTGCGTATACAATGACAGATGGCAACAGCAACCGTGTTGGTGAATTTGCCATTGGTACCAATATTGCATGTAAACATGTTATCGGCAATATTCTGCAGGATGAAAAGCTGCCTACAATACATATTGCGTTCGGACATCCGTATTCAGCGCATACAGGAGCTGACTGGCAGTCAACAACTCATATAGATTGCGTTAGCGTTGAGTGCAGCATTTGGCTTGATGATGAATTGGTAATGGAAAAAGGGAAGTTTTTAATATAATATTTGTTACTATTCCGGTTTAACCGGATGGACTTTCCGGTTAAGCTAAACTAATCAGTGTACTATACACAAAAAAATGTTCCGTTTAATATTAGGCTTATTGATAAGCTCAGCCCTGTTTTTAAGTTTTAACGGCTGTAAAAAAGAAGATACATCCGTTAATCCTGTTACAAATAATCCACCCAGTGTTCCGGTAAATCCGTATCCTCCAGACAGCGCAACAGGCATTGGTGACAGTACTTATATTGTTTTTACATGGGAAAGTACTGATCCGGATATTAATGATACTTTAAAATTTGATGTTTTTATGGGTACATCTCTGCCTTTAAGTAATGTGCCGATTGCTGCAAATTTATTAACACCTCAGTATAATTTGCCAACAATTCTTCCGTTTCCGGGAACTACATATTACTGGATGGTAAGAGCAAAAGATAATTGGGGAGCAGAAGTATACAGTAACGTATGGCGGTTTACAATAAGAACATATCCATAAGATAAAGCAGATTATTTGGTACCTGAAATAAGAAAAAAATACAATTCGGAATTTACTCAGGAAAAGTATGAGGCATTTGTAAAAGACCTTAATACAGCGTATGATTTTCCTATAGAATTCCGCATAGCAGAAACACCGATTTTTATCGGCAAAGAATTTATGGGTGAAATACTTAATGCTGCAAACCTGATAACGGATTACCTTATGAGCGATGAATATAAAAAAATTTCGATGAACGCCATTCCTAAGGGAATGGAAGTACCAAATGACCCCGGATATCCGGCAATGATGGCGCTTGATTTTGCTATTTGTAAAGATGAGAACGGAAAATTCATACCGAAGCTTATTGAGCTGCAGGGATTTTCATCGCTGTTCTTTTATGAGCTGCTGCAGAACTATATGTTCCGCAAACACTTTAATATTGATGAACGTTACGGCGGTCTGCTGAATATACACAAGCCTGATGAATACCTGGATATTCTGAAGCGGGTAATTTTAGGTGATTCTGCTCCTGAAAACGTGATACTTCTGGAAATAGAACCTGACAGGCAGAAAACCAGAATAGATTTTGAATGCTGTTACACATACATAGGCGTAAAGCCTGTTTGCCTTAGTGATATTACAAAAGAAGGCAAAGACCTTTTTTATATGAATAACGGCAGGAAAACCAGGATAGAACGGATCTATAACAGGGTTATTTTTGATGAGCTGGAAAGAAGAAAGGATATTAAGTACAGTTTCAGCTTTCAGGATGAGCTGAATGTTAAATGGATACCGCACCCTAACTGGTTTTACAGGATCAGCAAGTATTCGCTCCCTTTTTTAAAAAATAAATATGTGCCAGAAACAAGATTCCTGAGTGAAGTTGATAAGTATCCGGATGATCTTCAAAATTATGTACTAAAGCCGCTTTTCAGCTTTGCAGGGCAGGGAGTAATATTTGATGTAACAAAAGAAGCGCTGGATGGTATTACAGACCGTTCAAATTACATTCTGCAGAAGAAAATAAATTATGAACCTGTTATTGAGACCCCTGACCAGCCTGCAAAGGCTGAGCTTCGCTTATTGTTCGTGCACGATAGAGGCAAACCTTACTTAGTAAATAATCTTGTCCGTTTAAGCAAGGGCAAGATGATGGGCGTTGATTTTAACAAGGAAAAAACCTGGGTTGGCTCCAGCCTTGCTTATTTTGAGCATTTGTAGTTTTATAATGATAATATGTTTTATATACTATTTATCCTTTACAATAAACTGAATACATGATAAGTAGTGCTGTAAGTAAAATAAAAAAAATATTTTTTGAAATTTACTGAACATATAATATACATTCAGCTTTTCCCGTGTTTTATCTGCTCAAATAATTTCCCAGACTTCTGCAGAAGTCTGTCCGCAATTTTCATGAGGCCGTTATAAAAAGAATTATAGATTTATCAAATAAACATCTTTTACCCAATTCCTGATTCCTAATTCCTCATTAGTAATTGAATCATTTTTCCCCAAAAATTTTTAAATTGTTTTTAAATTGATAGCTTGGTATTTTTGTGCTCTAAATTTTGAAAAAATTTGACAATATGAGCCGTAAACTGAAGTTTTTTGCTTTTTTATTGGTTTTTTGCGGTATATCAGGTATTTCCTACAGTCAATTCCTTCCCAGTTTTGCATTTGCAGGCGGCTTTAAAGCCGGCTGGCATTTTAATCCCGTAAAAGATCTGAATAATGAGCTTAAAAATGCAGGTTTTCCTGAGTTTTCAGAAAACGGTTTTTTAACTCTTGGCGGCGGCGGATTTATAGACCTGCCAATGAAAAATAATTTTCTGAGGATAGGCGGATTCGGGAACGGATTTACTTCCAAAATTTCTAAACAATATAACGATACCTTAAAAAAGGATGCAAACTATTCTCTTGGACAGGGCGGTATCAGCGTTGAATATATTATTCCGCTTGGAAAAATTTTCGATATCTCAATAGGTTCACAGTTTTCTACCGGTGAATTAAAATTAGATCTGTACCAGTACGGGGCTGATCTTGGTAATTACAGTACGGTATTTGGTGAACTGCAGAACAACACATCTACAACAAACATCACCAGAAATTTCAGGTCACGGTTTTATACAGTTCAGCCGCAGATAGGCGTTGGAATAATGCTGCGCAAATTTATGTATTTAAAAATTGACTGCGGCTACCAGCTGGGCGCTCATTCAACCTGGCGGGTTGATAATGACGTGGAAGTTAAAGACTTCCCAAAAGGCATTGAGGCTAAAGGACTTGTTCTGAATGTTGGACTTAATTTCGGATTATTTATAAGGGACTGACCAGTGAAAAGAATTCTTGTTACCGGCGGAGCGGTTTTATAGGTACAAATTTTGTTTATTATATTACAGGCAAAGGATATAATGTAACTGTTTTAGATAAGCTTACCTATGCAGGCGGCAAGGATAACCTTGAACCGTTAATTGCTGAAGGAAAGGTAAATTTTATCCAGGGTGATATCTGCGATGCAGAATCTGTGAAGCACTCGTTATCAGGCGCTGAAGAAGTAATACACTTTGCAGCAGAAAGCCACAATACCCGGAGCGAAACTGACCCGGATCTTTTCTACAGGACAAATGTTGAAGGAACAAAAGTAATGCTTGAAGAATCATTTAAAGCAGGCATAAAAAAGTTCATACATATTTCAACTGATGAAGTATACGGCTCTATTGTGAACGGTTATTTCTCCGAAACCGACAAGCTGCTTGGAGACAGCCAGGCTACATCGGCATATTCAAAATCAAAATCACAGGCTGATGACCTTGCCATGGAATTCGGAAAAAATTATCCTGTAATTGTATTAAGGCCGACAAATAATTTCGGGCCCTGGCAGTACCCTGAAAAAGCGCTGCCGCGCTGGATTACTAATATAATATTAGGGCAGAAAATTCCATTATGGGGAGAAGGCATGCAGGTTCGCGACTGGCTGTATGCCCCGGTGACTGCAGAGTGCCTTGAGTTCCTGCTGCAAAAGGGTGAAGCAGGCAATGCGTACAATGTTGCAGCAAACCATAATCCTGAAATTACCAATAAAACAGCAGCAGAGTGGCTTTGCGAAATATCAGGCGTAAACAGGGATGAATATATTCAGTATATTCCCGACCCGAGACCGAACCATGATTTCCGTTATGCATTAAATATTGATAAGATAACTAAACTTGGCTTTAAGCCAGCTATTGATCCGTTCAACCAGTTTAAAGAAACTGCCCAGTGGTATAAAAATAACAGGCAGTGGTGGGAAAAACGTAAGGCAGAGGCTGAAAGCATTTATAAATAATAAAAAAGTATTTTGCTTCATTTATAAAATCCACGAATAATTTCTTAAAGTACATATCAAGGGGAAAAACAATTAATGAGTGAAGTTTTAAGAGAAAAAATAAAACAGAAAAAAGCAAAGATCGGTATAATCGGGCTGGGATATGTCGGGTTGCCGCTTGCAGTAGAATTTGCACGTAAAGGCTATAATGTACACGGAATAGATCTTGACCAGAACAAGATCAAGCTGATCCAGCAAAAAAAGAATTATATCAAAGACGTAATTAACAAAGATTTTCTTTATGCTATAAATAACAACCTTTTTACAGCTTCATCCAGCTATGATAAAATAGGCGACCAGGAAATAATTTTTATTTGTGTGCCAACACCTGTAACCGAAAATAAAACACCTGATATATCCTTTATAATGGATTCTGCCGGTGAAATTTTCAAAAGGATGAAAAGGCATACCCTGCTGGTATTAAAGAGCACAACATTTCCGGGCACAACAGAAGATTACGTTCAGCCCCTGCTTGAATCAAAAGGGTGGAAGGTTGGAAAAGATTTTTATCTCTCATTTTCACCGGAAAGAGTTGACCCGGGAAATAAAACATACAATACCGGTAATACCCCGATTGTAGTAGGCGGCGTAACCAAAAAATGCCAGGAGCTTTCTGTTATGATTATGCAGGAAGTTTCAACAAAGGTTCACCAGGTATCTTCGCCCCGCGCAGCAGAAATGGAAAAACTTCTTGAAAACATCTTCCGCAGCGTTAATATTGCGCTTGTTAACGAGCTTGCAAGGCTTTGCGACAGAATGGGTAATATTAATATTTGGGAAGTTATTGAAGCTGCATCAACAAAACCATTCGGTTTTATGCCGTTTTACCCGGGACCTGGTATTGGCGGGCATTGTATACAGATTGATCCTTATTACCTTGACTGGGCAGCTAAACAGTATGATTTTCATACAAATTTTGTTGAGCTGGCAGCTGAATCAAATGAAGAAATGCCGTTCTATGTGAGGGATATGGTAATGAGGGAGCTTGCAAATCTGCCGGTAAAAGCAAGTGAAGCGAATGTACTTATACTTGGCACTACTTTTAAACGTGATGTCGAAGATCCCAGGAACTCTCCGGCGATAAAAATCATTGAGCTACTTTATAAGGAGGGAATAAATAACCTGAACTTTCATGACCCGTTTATGAGAAATATAAGGTTAATGGATAAGATTTTCCGCGTTCAGGAGCTTAACGAAAAGCTGCTAAAAGATGCAGATGTTACGGTTATTGTTACTGACCACACAATATATGACTATGAATGGATACTGTCGTTTTCAAAAAGGTTAATAGATACAAGGAATGCAACCAAAAAGATAAAGAACAACAGGGATAAGATAACATTATTAGGCGCAGCGCCGTTCAGGTACACCAAATAATTGTAATTGAAAAAAAAGAAAAAGATAATTTCAGTTGTAGGGGCAAGACCTAATTTTATGAAGCTTGCCCCTGTTGAACTGGAGCTTACCCGGTTTAAACACCTTTTCACTCATAAAATTATACATACAGGCCAGCATTACGACCACAGGCTTTCAAAGGTATTTTTTAAGGACCTGGACCTTCCGGAACCTGATATATTTCTCGGCGCCGGCTCAGGCACACATGCAGAGCAGACTGCAAGAATAATGGCTGAGTTTGAAAAAGTTGTTCTTAAAGAAAGACCGGACCTGGTAATTGTATTCGGAGATGTTAATTCAACAATAGCCTGCGCCTTAGTTTGCTCTAAGATACATCATAACGGGGGTACAGTTCCGCTTGCGCATGTTGAAGCAGGATTAAGAAGCTTTGATAATACAATGCCTGAGGAAATAAACAGGATCGTTACCGATGCATTAAGCGAAATGCTTTTTATTACAGAGCCTGCAGGGGTAGAAAATCTGATCAAAGAAGGAACAGACAGGAAAAAAATATTTCTTACCGGCGATACTATGATAGACTCTCTGGTTCTTTTCAAAAAGAAATTTGATGAATCGCGGGTATTAAAAAAGCTTAAGCTCAGCGAAAAAAGATATATTCTGTCCACAATCCACCGTCCGGTGAATGTAGACAACAGGCAAAACTTTTCTAAAATAATAAGTATTCTGAAGAGCGTTTCAGCAGAAGCTTTAAAGCATGACCCGGGCGTAAAAATTGTACTGCCTATTCATCCAAGAACACTTAAGATGGCTGAAAAATTTTCCCTGCTGAAAAAATTAAAACTGATAAAAAATATCCTTATATCAGAACCTGCCGGATATACTGATTTTATCAAGCTGCTGAAAGAGTGCAGGTTCGTAATTACAGATTCAGGAGGAATACAGGAAGAAGCAACTTTTTTGAAAATCCCCTGTTTAACATTAAGAGATTCATTTGAAAGACCGGAAACTCTGAAAATAGGCTCAAATACTCTATGCGGGCTAAATGAAGAGCTGGTATTAAAAAAGACCGCAGAAATTTTTAACGGCAAATATAAACAAGGGAAAATACCGCAGTTGATGGACGGAAAAGCTTCCGTTAGAATAGTGAAAGCTATCAAAACCCGCCTGTTTTAAATTTAAAAAAACAGCAGTTAATTTATGCTATATATCTGTTTATTTGTATTTCCAATGTTTTAAAAAAGAAGTAACTTTAATATTGGGTTTACCGGAAAATCATTCAGCCGGTTTAGCTAAATTTAATAAAATCATATTATTTGGCTGATAAAAAGTATTATTTCTTTTCAGATGTCCATCTTGGCTTTTCTGACAGCGTTACAGAAAAACTAAAAGAAAGGAAACTTGTAAGTTTCCTTGAAAGTATAAGGTATGATGCTGAAAAGATATTTATTGTCGGCGACCTGTTTGACTGCTGGATAGAATACAGGAGAGCAGTTCCCAAAGGATTTTTCAGGACCCTGGCAAAATTAAATGAGATATCTGAACAGGGAACTGAGATCTGTTTTTTTTCAGGCAACCACGATTTCTGGCTGAATACTTATTTAAGGGATGATGTAGGATTAAATCTTGTTCCGGACGGAATGAACACAGAAATTGAAGGGAAAAAGTTTTATATCACACATGGAGATGGTCTTTCAAAAGGTGATACCGGTTATAAGATCATTAAAAAAATATTAAGAAACCAGGTGAACCAGTTTTTGTATTCGCTTATCCATCCTGATATCGGTCTTTGGCTGGCACAGGGTTCTTCAAAAAAGTCAAGGCTTCATACAGATGACAGGCAGCGTATTGATGAAACCTATCCAACGGAAAAAAGCCCCCTCTCGCACGGCTCGAGCGGAATGCGGGATTTTGCATCAGCTAGGATTGCTGATGGAGCAGATTTTGTAATTATGGGACATATCCATAAACCCCAGTTTATTGAGCTTGAAGGCGGTAAAAGAAAAGGTTATTATGTAACACTTGGTGACTGGATAAGCAATTTTACATACGGAGTATATTCCAAAGGGAATTTTGAGCTGAAAAAATACACAGAAAGTAAATAAAAAAATAAGAGGTTTAAGCAGAACTGAAAATGTCAGGCAGCATCAAAAACAATAACAAGGATTCAAAAGCGCTGGAGCGGGAAGAGTATTTTAATAACCGTGATTACAGGCGGAAGATGATGAATAAAAAGAAAAAATCATCTGTCCGCAAATTAAGCGCATTTGCATTAGTGCTGATAATAATAACAATAGGTATAATTGCCTACAGCGCATTCCTTTTTAACGGGCTGCCGTCTCTTTCAAGCCTGGAAAATCCCAAGACCGACCTTGCAACCAAAATTTATTCTGAAGACGGAGAGCTTATAGACCAGCTGTTCATAGAAAACAGAACAATTGTTTCTATCGATGCAATACCCAAAGACCTGATAAATGCGGTAATTTCTGTTGAAGACAGGAAGTTTTATAAACACTGGGGTGTTGATCTTGACAGGATAATAAAAGCAATGTTCAAGAATATTATGGCATTTTCTGTTGAAGAAGGTGCAAGCACAATTACACAGCAGCTGGCAAGAAATCTTTACAGGGTTGAAATAGGTAATAAAATTTCTATTACAAGAAAACTGCGCGAAGCAATTACTGCAGTACAGATAGAAAAGACATATACCAAGGAGGAAATACTCCTGCTTTACCTTAACCAGGTATATTTTGGCAGGGGAGCATACGGCGTGGAAGCCGCTGCTAAAACTTTCTTCGATAAATCAGTATCAGATCTTACCCTGGATGAATGCGCAATGTTAATAGGCATGGTAAAAAATCCATCGGGATATTATGACCCGATCGAAAATCCAGAAAACTGCCTCAACAGGCGGAATATTGTCCTTAACAGCATGCAGGAAGAAGGATATATCACCAAGGAAGTTTACGAACTTGCAAAAAATGACCCGATAAAAGCCCAGCCTAAGACCATACAAAAAAATCTGCCGGAATTGGCGGCCAATTCAGCGAATATGTAAGACAGGTACTGGAAAAAAAATCAGAAAAATACGGGTTCAATATATACAGGGATGGTT
>LLZO01000106.1 GCA_001567545.1 Candidatus Tepidiaquacellales bacterium OLB5 | reverse complement strand
TCATGAGTTCTTCTCGTGCCACGAAATATCAAAAACAAGGGGCTGCTGCCCCTTGTTCATAAATGTGATTGATTGTTCGTGGCACGAAGAAGAAGCAGATTATTTATATTGAAATATGTACTGCTCGCCTTCTTTCAGTATTTTCAGGCCTTCGGAATACGGTTTTGATATAGCAAGTCCGGATGCAGAGTTTGAACCATATCTATCAGCAAGGTCTTTCAATACATAAACCGGCATATTGGGATCTGCGAAATATTCAAGTGCGCCGTAATGAACAGGAATCATATAATCAGCTTTAAGCTCATCAAATACTTTTAATGCTCCCAGTGAAGCCAAATGATAATAACTTCCGTCAGTTTCGCAGTCACGGCAGGGACCAACGGGAATCAGCGCAAGATCGATTTTATATCTTGAGCCCAGATATTTATACGCAAATTCTTCATAAGTTGTATCTCCACCGTAAAAGACAGTGATGCCATTATATTCGATAATGTAGCCGGTACAGCCGGGGACTTTCCATGTATAGCTGTCCATTCCGTACCTGCCTCCCTGATGCTGCGCAAATACTGCAGTGATCTTAACGCCGTTTACTATTTTTGATTCACCTATATATCCAAGCTCTTTTGAATTTGCGGTTTTAAGCCTGATAATTTCCATATCATATGAAGGGAGGTATTCTTCTGAACCAACAGGAATAATTAATTTTGCTTCAGGGAAACGTTCATCAAGGTCTTTCAGGCTACCCAGGCTCATATGATCCATATGCGCATGAGATACTGCAATTACATCAAGCTTCGGGATATCTTTTATATCAAGCCCGGCTTCAACTTTTCTTAATACAATACCGGAAATTACATCTTCAAATACCGGGTCAACCAGTATGACTTTATCATCAATCTGCAGCAGAACAGTTGAGTGTCCGGCCCATAATGCAGAAAGCCGAACATTTTCTTTAACCGGGTCTTTTATCTTGTTTTTAACTTTTTCAGGTTCTCCAAAAAGCGACTCACCGATACTTTTCATACCAACCCTTACAGGCCAGCATCCTATGACAGTTACAGTCATTAATATAAACAAAATCAGAGCTGTTCTTTTGAGCATAGAGATTAAAAATATTTAATATACATTCCTAAATTATACCTGCTTCGTTCATCAAAATTATAGCTGAACTGAAAACCTATGAAGCTGAAAATAAAATATACCCCTGACTCAATTGACCAGTATCCGTGCTTATTGGTTAAATCATCTTTTCTGTGGGTATATTTTGCTCCGAGTGATACCGATATTTTTTCGCCGTCCCCCTTAACAGGAAACAGAATTCTGCTTCCGGCGCTTATTCCGAAGCGCGAAAGCCCGGAATATTTCATTCCCGTTACTATCCACTCAGGCTGCAGGAAAATATCCATAGAACCTGTGAAACGCCTTACGGGGTTTATCTTAAAGAACTGGACTGCTGAAGTATATTTATTTGACCGGAATGAAATGTTTATGGGAATTATCTGCCATCTTAAACCCAGTTGAACTTTTGAATAATCTGTATTCCTGTCCTGAAAAATCACAGGGGAGGGAACTAACTGCATTAATCCCCAGGATGTGTACA
>LLZO01000105.1 GCA_001567545.1 Candidatus Tepidiaquacellales bacterium OLB5 | reverse complement strand
TTTTTTCTTTATTCAGACTTTATTCACACAAAACGATATTCTTACAAATGAAACTCTGCTTAGTAATACTTCTTCTGCAGATATCTATTCAAAATGCAGTGATGCTGTTGTAATGATAAATAACTATGACATTAACAATGCTTTACAGGGTTATGGAAGTGGAGTGATAGTATCTGAAAGCGGTTTAGTTTATACAAATTATCATGTAGTAGATAATGCTTACAGATTAGAGATCAGGAAAGGTAATGAAATATTTGACAGTATACCGTTTGCAGGATTTGACCCATTTAACGATGTTGCAATCCTAAAGCTGCCTGAAGGAAGTTATCCTTTCATTAGCATTTCGGAAGATTGCAATAATAAAATTGGTAATATAATTTATACTTTAGGAAATCCACAGGGTTATACTAATACTTTTTCTATAGGTATAATAAGCTCATTTAGGTCTAATGAATACCAGAATCAGATTCAGTATACGGCACCAATTTCTCCAGGTTCAAGCGGCGGGGCTTTGTTAAACTCTAATGGCAAGCTTATTGGGATTACTTCTCATTGTATTACCACAGGGCAAAATTTAAATTTAGCTATACCATCAGATGCTTTTGAAAATATTCCAGTAGTTGACCCTGCTGAAACTGAAAACACACTTTTATTGAAGCAAATGATTACCTTATATTCTTCTTCAGCAAGGATTTCATTTGATTCAACAGTAAATATAATTTCTCGGTACATTAATCTATATAAAATTGATTCTTCAAAATGGAGGTTTGCAGGTCAATTTTATTTAAAGCTGGGAGAGTATGACAGCGCTATTGCCTGTTTTTCACGCGGAATTGAGCTGAATAATGAGAACAAGTATTTATATAAGTACAGAGCTGATTGTTATGCACAGAAATCTGATACAATAAATGCTTTAAATGATTACGAAACTGCAATAACCCTTTGTAATTCATATTTACAGGCGTATTTAGACAGGGCAAATTACTTCCAATACACTTTGAAAGATTATAAAAGGGCTATTGATGATTACAATATGGTATTAAAAATAAATCCCGAGCATGATTATGTTTACACAGAAAAGGCAAGCTGCAGAATAAGCCTAAATGATAAAGAGGGAGCGATACAGGAACTTAGCAACAGTTTGATATGGGAAGCTGAAAACCCATTATTCTACAAATTAAGAGCCGAAATTTATTCTGATTTAAATATGTATGATAATGCAATTTTGGATTATTCAATGGCTCTTTATAAATCACCATTTGAAATAAATTTATACCTTAGAAGAGCAATTCAGTACAGTAAAATCGGTGATCATTTAAGTGCAATAACGGATTACCAGGAGTATATTAAATTTAATGCTGATGACCCGACAGCTTTCAATAATTTAGCGTATGCATACATGAACATTGAAGAATACAGCCTTGCAGAATATAATTTTAATCAATCAATAAAATATAATAATTATCATTTTGACAGCTACATTGGACTATCAATTTTAAATTACAGACAGGGTAAAATTAAATCTTCAATCAGCAGTATGTGTAAAGCAATAGAAATTCAGGAACTTTTATTGCATGGAATGCCCGGTATTGCAGAACTTGAAAAAGGTGGTTGGTTCTGGGATAAAGCAGAAAAAAAGGATATGAAGAAAATATTTAAAATTATGGGGATAACTGACAGTAAAGTTGAACCTGGTGAGAATAAAGAACCAAAATCACGTAGAGTTAAACGTGAGGCTGCTGAGAGGAATATTGAATAGTTACTTTGAAGTACTGAATGCTATATAAATGAATTTATTTAAATCCATTTGAGATCATGATCTTCTTTTTCGTCATCTTCTTTAGGGTCAGTATATGGAGTGTTTTCAGGTTTTGGTCTTGTTCTTGTTGAATCAATATCATATCGATCAAAATCGGGGAAAAAATTGGTCTTTGACTTTTGTTCTGAGTTTCTGTTAGCATCTACACCTCTATTATTAGCTCCAGAGCATTAGTTAAGATAAATCATGGAAATACCAAGAATAAATAATATTAAGTTTTTCATTGTATTTAAGCGGCTTTAAATATTACAATTGAAGCTTCAAACTTAAACCGAACGCTTTACAAACTAAGTGATTTTAACCGGAAAAAAACCGAATCAAAAAAAAGACCTTATTTCAGAAAGACGGCAAGATACAATAGTTTTAACAATTGATGATTATTTCTCACCCGATATGCTGGATAAATATTCTGCGGATTACATATTCGATTGCACTGATAATCTTAACACAAGGGATAAATTCAAAGACATAAACTTTCTGGGTAACTATGTTAAATGCGGTTATGATGGCTATTCAGCCACAATATCAATCAATGACTTTGAATCTGGCAGTTGGGGAGAAGGTGGATCTTATACTACTTTACCAAGTTTCTTTGGAACTCCTCAAGTTATATCTGCCTGGTCATTACCGAGATGTTGATTAATATTCAGATAGAAACCAGAACAATTAATTTCGAAATAGATAAGGTTCTGGGAGAGATATCAGGAAAGGGGATAACTGAAAATGCAGAGAACTGTAAACCAGTGGGAATCAGAGTTGATCATAATTTCGTCTATCCAGGTAGTAATCCCAGTAAAGCTGTATCTGGTATGTAATCAAATAGCAGGTAATGTCGGTGGTAATGAATTTTCTGTAGTGACAGATATCAAAGAAAAGGATAACCAGATTATTTTACTTACTGACGAATTCTATATACCCAAGCAGA
>LLZO01000104.1 GCA_001567545.1 Candidatus Tepidiaquacellales bacterium OLB5 | reverse complement strand
GATAGAAATCACTCTTAGTGTGAATGCAGAGAGAATTCCTGATGCAAGCGGTATTACAGAATCCGGCGGAAAATAGTAAGCAAGAATAACATAAAAAAGTGAACCAACAAAAGCGCAGGTTGCATAAAGCTGTGACTGTTTAAAAAATAAGGGAACTTCGTTGCAGATAACATCACGGAGCACACCGCCGAAAACTCCAGTTACAACACCAATAAGAACTGCATTGAACCAGAACATTCCTAAAGATAAAGCATAGCTTGCGCCTGCGGCGCTGAAAAGTCCAAGACCCATTGCATCAAGTATACCAAGCAGCATTAATACCGGTTTTGATATCGAAATTGATTTCCTTAATATAAATATTGAAATTACGGCAAGTACAAGGATCATAAGCGGGTAGGTGTAATTCTTTATCCAGAAAAGCGGGTAATTACCTGTCAGCAGGTCGCGGAGCGTTCCCCCGCCGAACGCAGTTACCATAGCAACTGAATATGTACCTACAATATCCATCTGCTTTCTGCGGGCTTCAATTATTCCCGTAATTGCAAATGCAAATATTCCGAGAATTTCAATGGGTTTTAATAAAGTATCCAACGATAATTACGAATTAGGAATTAGGAATCAGGAAATTTAAAAATAATTCCAATTTTTATTTATCTCCGAAATAAAAATATTCTTAATTCGTAATTCCTAATTGAGTTTGTACTCCCGGAAGGACTCGAACCCTCACCGGCAGGACCGGAACCTGACGTGCTATCCATTACACTACGGGAGCAAAAATATCTTTAAAAATCAAAGCTTAACAGCAAAGTGCAAATTTAACAAAAAGTTTTATGATAAATACTTCAATTAATTTTCACATAACTTCATTATATTATTTTATCTATTTTTGCTTAGAAAATGAAATTACTACTTAACTTAATATTTATTGCAATCCTGGCTGCAGGTTGCAGCAAAAAGGAAGATAACGGCTTAACCGATACCCATAACAGCAAAAGGCTGCGGGATGCTGTTGTAGGCTATATGTCTGAGCCGGTGTTCAGGAACAAAGATTTTGTTCAGCAGGTAACAGGAACCGAAGCTGACCTGAAGCTTTATGATATGGATGAACAAATGCTTTATTTTGCAATAAATAAAAGTGATTTTGACAGTAATTCAACACTCAACAAACTAAGCATAGATAAAAATTCAGTTGAATTTGGGTTTGAACAGAATGGTGATGTTTACCTTGGCAGCTATACTTTAAAAGGCACAGACCGGCTGCTTTTCAGAATGCCGAAAAATGATTTTAAGCCGGATAGCTCACGCAGTATAACTGTTAAGTTCAGCAGCGGAATAACATATACTCAATCAATTCCGGAACTAGCCGATTTTGCAGATGATTCAACCATATACGGTGGAAATACGGGCATTGAAACAAATACGAACAAATATATGGCAAATCACGGGGCTTATATTTCAGTTAAAGGTGAACCAAGCTTAACCAGGCTGCTGAAACAGATAATAAATGATAATGACAATAACGAATTGAAGGCACAGAAGCTCCTTGATTTTGTAACGGGGGTTATAAAATTCAGCCAAACCGAAGCATATGGCGGATATGAAATTATGAAACGACCCAATGAAGTGCTTATGTCCGGCGTATCTGACTGCAGCGGGCTAACGATTCTTTACGCATCACTACTGGAGCAGGCAGGAATTAATTACAGGCTGGTTTATTTCCCGGGACATATTGCTGCAGCAGTAGAAGGAAATTTTCACAACAATAACAATCTGCAGATAAAATATGAAAATATTATTTACAGCATTGCAGAAGTTACAATAAACGGGTTCCGGATAGGTGAAACTGTGCTTATGAATAAAGATGTGATAAATGAAATAACCTATATACAAAAGCCGGGCAGGGATTCAAAAATTATAAATTACAAAACCGGAAAAACAGTTAACAATGAGTAAACACGCCTTTGGCGTGACGGCTAAAATTACTACATATTTTCCTTGTGAGTAATTAGTATTAAGCAATCTCATTTCAGGTAATTTCAGCTTTTATTTTCTTAGGTAATTTTTCGTAAACAAGGCTGTATGATTTTTTTATAAGGGCTTTCAGCTCTACAGGCTTAAGCCTGCAATTCCTTTTAACCGCTATCCATTTTGCTTTAGCCAGATACGGTGCAGGTACTATCCCCTCGTTCTCTATCAATTCGTCAAACACTTCCGGATCACTTTTTATTGAAAGAAGGTTTTCTGCAGTATTATCAATTGACGTAATTACAAATATTTTTCCGCGCACTTTAAAAAGCAAATGATCTTCCCACTGAATTTCTTCAGTCGCACCTTTAAAGCTTAAACAATATTCCCTTAACCATTCTGTATTCATTTAAAAAAATAATCTATAAATTTTCAATAGTTAATTATCAGAGTACTTTACCGTTATGAGATGATTTATGTGTAAGGTAAATTGATACAGCTATGAGCAGTATTCCAATGCTCAGATATAAAAGATTTATCATCTCGGTATAATGAAAATTAATGGCATACTTAAAGAAAGTAACAATAAGCACCATAATAACAACCTTGGCAATTTTTTCCTTAAGAGCATCAAGGTCGTGAATGACAAGAACTTTTGAAGAAGTTTCATCATTTTCGGCAATATCAATTTTGCTGATGAACAGCTCATACAATCCGATCCCAAAGATAAGGAAAACAGTACCGATAAGGTAATAATCAATTGCGCCTACGAGGTGCGAAACAGTATTTTTCCCGAATTCCTCATAAGCTTCCGCGCTTGAAAATGCATGACCGAATTCTCTTAAAACGCCTATAACTTCAATTGTACCCATAACAATCATTATTAAAGCAGAAATAATTGCAGATAAAACTGCAAAAAAAACCATATAGCGGCTTTTCCACAGCAGTTTTTCTATAAGCTGGATCATTTTACAAAACCTCTATTTCTTATAAATTTACAAAAATTAGGCAAAGATAGTGATTTTATTTAATTATTAAAAGAAAACAAAGAAAATTTCTTATTTTTAGTAACTATTTCCGTTAGAATGTTTAACTCATGCCTATTGCAAAATTGAAAATGTTTCCATAAATTTACGGAATTTATTTTAAAATTTATAATTATTTAACACAAAAGAGGACAAATGAAGAAACTACTGACAGTTTTCTTTGGGTTTATTATTTTTGCAATAAGCTCATATTCTCAAACAGGATTTAATTCTGTTTATTCTAAAGACGGACAGGTTGTGATCGCGGTTGGCGATGGAGGAACAATTTTTATTTCATATGATGCCGGTGCAACATTCGGATCTTATCCTAATGCGGGAGCGCTGAACTTTAATTCTGTTCATGCAATTAACCAGAAAGTTTGGTTAGTTGGAGACGGTGGAGTTGTACAGGTAAGCACAAACGGAGGGATTTCATATACAAATTACGGAATAAGCGGCGGCGATCTTAATTCTGTTTGTTTTACAGATGAGAACACAGGCTGGGCAGTAGGAAACGGCGGAAGGGTTGTTAAATCAATAAACGGAGGAGCTTCCTGGTCCCCGCAGACAAGCGGTACAGCAAATGACCTGAATGGTGTTAAATTCATAAACTCAAATACAGGTTATGCATGCGGAAACAACGGAACAGTTATTTATACCGTTAACGGCGGTACAACATGGCAGAGCTATACAACAGGCACAACAAAAAACCTTCTTTCAATCGATGCCGTTAATCCAACGGTTGTTGCAACCGGAGCAGACGGAATTATTGCAGTTTACAACGGTACAATATGGCAGATCCGCGATTATAAAAGCGTGATAAAGCCGGATGTAAGAAGCGTATCAATGCTTAATGCATCAGCATTTTATACATGCGGCGGCGGCGGTTTTATTAATTTTTCCAATGACCAGGGCGCAACCAGAACATACCAGGATAACCCTATGCAGGCTCCGTTAAGCGATATTTTTATGTATGACGGTTCCAAAGGATGGGCTGTTGCAAATAATAACCAGGCTATATTAAGAACCAGCGACGGCGGCGCTACATGGCAGTTCCAAAGCGGGGTAACAGTCACAAAATCACTTGTAAGGAAACAGAACACAAGCGGAAATATCGGAAACCCTTTTTGTCTACATCCTACAAATAAAAATACAGTATTTATTCTTACAGGCACAGTTTTAAGAAGGAGCCTGGACAGGGGTGAAACATGGTCAACACTCAACGGTTCTGTACCGGGCGGTTCTTGTCATTCATTCTTTATTAACCAGGCAGATACTAACCTGATGATTGCTTCCATGGGTTCATCAGGCGGAAGAGTAATTGTCAGCACAGATTACGGAGCAACGTGGACAAATTCAATTAACCCGATAAATTTAACTTCATATGGTATGCCATTAGAGGTTGACCCAAATAATCCAAACACTGTTTATTTAGCTCCGGATAACGCCCCATTAAGGGTATCAACAAACTGGGGTGCAAACTGGACGCTATTAAGCGGCGGCGAACCGGGTGGAGTATTCAGAAGTCCATGTGATGTAATAATTCAGTATGAAAATCCAAATGTTATATTAATAGGCGATGGCACAACAGGTTCCGGAAGCGGAAAAGTCTGGAAATCTTCCAATGGCGGACTGAACTGGACGCTTATTAATACCGTAAGCGGTTCAGAAATACCGATGATGGCAAATACATCACTTGATTTGAATTTAATGTACCATACAACATGGTCTTCGGGGAGTTTCTGGAAAAGCCAGACAATGGGTACATCATTTTCTAACCTGAACCAAAGCGGGTCATTGTGGGCATGCGATATAGCAAAGGATGACCCAACAGCAGTTGCGTATGACTTGTACGGGACAAATACTTTTTTATCAGTAAACGAAGGCAATACCTTCCAGCAGATTCCGGCAACAAGCTCACCGGCTGCCGGAGTAGTGTTTATGGATAAATCAACACTGCTTTTCCAGCATGGCAGCGGAATTGATAAGCTTGTAATTACTTATAATGTTACACCGGTAGTTTCTAACGGACAGGTTTCATCCGAAATACCTTCTTCATTCGGATTAAGCCAGAATTACCCCAACCCGTTCAACCCCGTAACAAAAATAAAATATGATGTTGCAAAAGCATCAAATATTTCAGTAAAAGTGTTTGATATTCTTGGCAACGAAGTTGCTACAGTATTCAGCGGAAATCTGGCACCGGGTAAATATTCGGCAGATTTTAACGCTTCAAATCTTGCAACAGGAATTTACTTCTACTCACTTTCTGCTGACGGATTAAAAATTGATACAAAAAAAATGATACTTGTAAAATAATAATGTAAAATATAAAGCCAGCCCCGGTTAAATACTGACCGGGGTTTTTATTTACAGATTTTTGAATATAATTTTCACCTTTATATAGGTAAATTCACGGAAATAATTAAATACTAATAATATGAAATTCAATTACAGAAAATTAATCATTCCGGTTTTTATTTTAATAGTAATAAGCATGTTTGCTTATTCATTCAACTGGTTCCCGACAGGATATGTTGGCACAACCAGAAAAAACCAAATAAATCTGGGGTGTATTTGTCATGATGATACAGCAAGTTCAATTGTCAACGTTCAGATTTTAGGTCCGGACAGTGTTCCTGCAGGTACAACCGCATTGTACAGGATAAAAATGTCAGGCGGCCCGGCTATTACAGGCGGATTTAATATTGCAAACCAAAGGGATAACGGAAATGATACTTTAACTTTAAGCGGGGTACCCGGGGATACAATGATAAGAAAACAAGAAGGCGAGTTAACGCATTCTCATCCAAAACCTTTCAGCAGCGACACCGTTTCCTGGATATTCAGATATTCAGCATCCTCGGTAACAGGTTATGATACATTGTTTGCAACAGGTAACAGTACAAATAATAACCAGTCAACTGATACAGTTGACTTATGGAACTGGAGTTTAAATAAACCGGTAAGGATATATAATCCAATAGGAATAATAAATATCAGCTCAGTTGCAAGGGAATTTTCTTTATCGCAGAACTATCCAAATCCGTTTAACCCTGTTACCCATATAAAATTTACGGTTGCTAAGAATTCTGATATAAAAATTAAAATTTATGATATTCTGGGTAATGTAATTGCTGTTCCCGTAAGCGGGAACATGAAGCAGGGTGAGTATATAATGGATTTTAATGCTTCCGGATATGCAAGCGGTGCGTATTTTTATTCGCTGATTGCTGACGGGCAGACAATTTCCACAAAAAAGATGCTGATGATCAAGTAAATATTTTTTTGTAGTTTGTAGTGGCTTTTTGTTTAAGCCACTCCACAAAAAACTTCCTATCGGAAGTTTTTTGTCTCCCCTCTTTAGAAAAGGAAGCGAGCTGTTGAAAAAATTATTTTTTTTCAATTCCAGACAAATAATTACTTTAAAGATGAACTGTCAAGAACGGAATAGATCTCGGCTGGAGAGGAAAACTTTAAAAAATAATATTTTAGACTAACGTATATTAGTTACTATTTAAGATACCCTTAACTATTGCATATATAGAGAAATGGTCATATATTGTAAGAATCAATTAACATTTTCCAAAAATTAACCAATCACAGATGAAACAATTTACAAAAATTCTGCTGCTCAGTTTTTTTACAGTAGCCGGAGTAATGCTTTTTCAGGCTCAGGATATTTTCCATAATTCTGATGACGAAAATCCTTATATAGACCAGCCAACGCTGGAATCAAAAACACATTACCATGCATTTCAGCATACAGGTAATCAATTTGATGTAATTACTGATGCATCTGGTTTTGATAATTATGATATAGGAATTGACAATGCCGAACAGCATGTTACTTCAAACCCGTTAAATCCATTACAGATCTTTGTAAGTGCAAACGGTTCGCCTCAAAATGCACGCAATACAATGGATGGAGGCATTACATGGACTTTAAATCAGCCTTCATATCATGCCAGTACCTGCTGCGATCCATGGTCAGCGTATCTATCAAATGGGAAATTAATTTATGGCTCAGGTGTATCAAGCCAGTACGTATATATATCAACAACAAACGGAAACAGCTGGACGTTGCCAATATTTACAGTAAGCGGTAACGACAGAAATACATTGGCTGGTGAAGAAACCGGGACAGGACCATTTGCTCATTATTTATATGCAGCAATAACACCCGGTAATTTTTCAAGAAGTACTGACCAGGGATTAACATGGACTCAAACTTATTCATCCAGTAATACAATTCCCGGAGTTATGATAGCTGTAGGACCTAATGGTTCAACAAACGGAGGATGTGTTATATATGTAACAAATACAGGTTCAACAGCCAACGTTAATTACACTTTCCATCGTTCAACAAATGGAGGTGCATCCGGTTCTTTTACAGTTATGTCAGCACTTAATGTTGCCGGTTATGTCGGTACATTAAATTCAGCCGGAAGGCTTGTAATTAATAATGCAAGGACCAGACCGTATCCTATGATAGCAATGGATAATTCAAACGGACCTTACAGAGGAAGATTATATCTTGTTTATGCGTCAAATGATCCTGCAGGTAATGGTAATAAACCAGATATTTTCTTACAGTACAGCACTGACCAGGGTTCAACATGGTCAACAAAGATCAGAGTAAACGATAATGCTAACCCAACACAATCAGACCAGTGGTTCCCTGCTATATGGTGCGAAAAAACAACAGGTAAATTATATATTAAATGGTATGATACACGCGAAAACCCCGGTTCATACCAGACAGGTGTTTGGGCTACATACTCCACGACAGGCGGAACAACTTTTGCTCCTAACCAGAGAATTTCTAACGCTTCATGGACATACCCGTGCCCAGCATGCGGAGCAAATCAGAACTGCTACCGCGGAGATTATGACGGTATTCACGCTAATCCAAAAGTCAGTTTTGCAGCATGGTGGGATCCCAGAAACTGTAATTATTTAACAATGGGTTCTTATTTCCCCGATTTTGCAATGAAAACTTCACCGTTTGTGAATATCACAAGCGGAACCAATGACAGCGGTTTTGCTTATGTAAGTATTCCGGCAGTTAAATTATACAGTGATACAGCACTGTTTACGGCTACTGTTACAAATCCTCCGGGAACAGGAAGTCTTCAGTTAACATTCCTGAACAGAACAACCCCAGCAACACAGAACAGGCTTACTACTTTTCCTGATTCATTACGATTAAGGGTAAGAACTGTTGGCGGAGTACCTGCAGCATTATATACTATAAGAGTTCAGGGTAACGGGCCAAATGGTACACCGGTACATGTAAGAACACTTACAGTTAATGTTGGCGCGGTTGCGATAAACAGTAACAGCTCAGTAATCCCAGAAAAGTTCTTCTTGTATCAGAACTATCCGAACCCGTTCAATCCTGCAACAAAGATCAGGTTTGACCTGGCAAAAACAGGAAGCGTTAAATTAACTGTATATGATGTTTCCGGCAGGCAGGTTGCAGAATTACTGAATGCAAACTATGCAGCAGGCGAATATTCATTTGACTATAATGCAGAAAATCTTTCAACGGGTGTTTACTTCTATAAATTAGAAACACCGGAATATACAAATATCAGGAAAATGATACTTGTGAAATAAATCTGCGAAATTTTTTTATAAAGCCCGGTTTTTTACCGGGCTTTTTTATTATATTTAATTAAGCAATAACAGAGATTTAATTGGGTATTCTGTATTTGTAATTGTTAGGCTCAAATTCATTATTTATATTTGTATAATATAATGTTCCGGGAGGACGGGATTAAGATCCCGGGAACAATTTTTTGCAAACCAAAAATATTACAACCATGAGGAAAAATATTTTCTTATTTCTGCTGGTGTTTTTTATCACCACAGCAGCAGGTTTATCCGGTACTAAAATAAATCCATATTTACAGGCAGAGCTGAACAAAAATTCAGATAACAGCCAGATACCGGTTTATATCACATTTAACAACACACTTACACTTAATGATTTTGCAGACATACCGTACGATACACCTAAACAGGATAGACGCAGGATAGTAATAGACAGGCTTATAAATCATGCTAACAGCATCCAGTCAAGAGTACGATCTCAGATACTTTCCAGAAGCGGTGAACAAACAGGGTATGAAGTATTATGGATGGTAAATGCAATTAAAATGAATGCGGCTCCATCTTTGATTGTATCACTTGATGCAGGGAATTACAGTGAAATCAGCTCAATTAATTATGACCCGCAGTTTCCTGTTGAATTGCTTCTTGATGAAACAGCAACCCCAGCTCCTTTTATGAATATGCTGGCACCTGAGCCCGGTATAGTTTTAATGAATGCAGATGACGTTTGGGCTCTTGGCAACAAAGGATGGGGAGTTAAAGTCGGAAATTCAGATGATGGTTTCTGGTGGCGCCACCCTGATCTTGTTAAAGGTGTTTGGCAGAATCTAGGAGAAGATGCAAATAATAACGGTATGACTATAATTTGGGGTTCAGGGACTAGCTCAGCATTTGATGCGGGAGACCTGAACGGAATAGACAATGACGGAAACGGTAAAGTTGATGACCTGATAGGCTGGGATTTTGGCACTAACAGCGGAACGATTTCAACAGCTTCACACGGATCGGCTACTCTTGGACATGTAATTGGCGATGGTACCGGTGGAACGCAAACTGGTGTTGCGCCTTGGGCAAAATGTATGGTAATGAGAAATACCGGCGGATTTTCTGTTCAGATCTCGGTATTCCAGTATGCACTTCTTATGGGTATGGATGTAGTAACAAGCTCTTTAAGCTATAAATGGTACTTTAATCCAAAACCTGATTACAGCCTTGTAAGAGTTGCTACCGATATGTCTTTAGCAGCAGGAATGCTTCATACAAATTCTACCAGCAATGACGGTAATTCAGTGGGTATACCGCTTAACATTTCAACAGCAGGATGCAATCCTGCACCATGGAGACATCCTGACCAGTTACTAATTGGAAATTTAAGCGGAGTTATAGGTGTAGGTAATGTTAACTGCAATACAGATGTAATTGCAACATCCTCACCACATGGTCCCTGGACATGGGGTAACTGGGCATTGTGGAATTCAGGCACCTGGCCATACACAATTGCACCGGGGCATTCAGATTATCCGTACAGCAGAGTTGCACCTGTAGAAGTACCGGATTCAATGGGTTTAAAAAAACCTGATGTATCAGCGCCGGGAGAGAGTTCAATATCAACTTATGTAAGTTCAGGTTCAGGATACGGTACATTCGGCGGAACATCTTCCGCAACACCGCATACAGCGGGATGCGTAGCACTGATGCTTTCAATTAATCCAGAAATGCTGCCGGGTGATGTTGACAGGGTTCTGGAGCTTACCGCTATAGAAAAAGGCGATCCGGGTAAAGATTACCGTTATGGCGCAGGCAGAATTGATGCGCTGCTGGCTACAACTTCTCCATCATGCTTAACCGAAGGAATTAACGGAGGAAGCAACTGGCTGATAAACCAAACAACACCGGCAAACGATACAGCACGCGAGCTTGTTGGCCTAAAGCTGAGAAATACCGTTTCACCGTGGATAGGTTCATTAAGACAGCTTGTCTTTTCACGCAGCGGAACTGCAGGAACCAATGATATAGAAAAATTCAGGTTGTTCTGGGATGTAAATAAAAATAATATTGTAGATGCCGGCGACAGGCTGCTTTATGAATCAATGTTTGACGGTGCATCTAACCAGATAGTAATGGATACAATAAAGTTTAAAATTACCGACACATTAAGGCATGTAATACTTTGCGCCAAAACCAAAGCCGGCGCAAATTCATCAAATACGGTAGTACTTGGAATGCCGAATAATACTTATTTTAAAAGTTATTATACTACACATGCACAGGCAACAAACTTTCCGTATGGTACAACTTTAACATCAACAGGCACCGGAACGGAAACACCTGTAGTATTTTCATTGAAACAGAATTTCCCGAATCCGTTTAACCCCGCAACAATTATTAATTTCACACTTGCAAAACAATCACTTGTAAAGATAAGGGTTTATGATGCATTGGGAAGAGAAGTTGCATTGCTGATAAATAATGTAAGAGATGCAGGAAGCTATAACATCGAATTTGATGCAAATACAGTTAGCGGATTAAGCAGTGGTATTTATTTTTACAAAATGGAAGCATTTGATACAGAAGGAAATTCGGTTTATTATACTGATATTAAAAAGATGATGCTTATTAAATAAAACAGTAAAAAATTATTTTTAAAGGGCTTGTAAAACAAGCCCTTTTTATTTTAAAACGTAGAATTCATTTAAAAAACCTGAATTGATTATTTAAAGTTGTATTTATAAATATTTCAATTATTAGTATATTAACTGTATCAATTAACTAATTTTTAAATAAAATATCACAAATGAAGAATTTTACAAGAACAGTCCTCGTTATGCTTGTTATTGGCGCCGGAGTAATGTTATTTCAGGCACAAAACAGCTGGGTAGGATGGGATGATGATCCCAATATAGACAGAGTGCCATATGAATATTTTATCAGGAACCAGAATAAGGCTGTTGTTACAGATCCTCAGCCGTTAGTAATAACCAGCGCTGATTACTATGATAATATTGACTTATTAGTTCAACTAGCAGAAGGACATGCATCAATTAACCCGATGAATCCAACAAATGGATTTGTTGCGTTTAATTCTAGTGGTTCACTTGGAGCTTCGCCGGTTAGTACTACAAACGGCGGTTTAACATGGGTAGTTGCAAATCCGGTTTGGGGAGGTTCTATGGCAGGAGATCCCTGTACAGCATATGACAGTGTTGGTAATGCCTATTTTGAGAATATGCTGCTTTCAGGTTCATCAATAATCGGGACAAAAGTAGCAAAATCAACTACAGGTTCAATTTCCTGGATACCTGCTGTTCAGGCTAATTCAGGAAATGATAAGAACTGGATTGCTGCAGACCAAACCGGCGGTCCGTACAGGACTCACATTTACAGCGCAATGACAAATGGTTCATCATGCAATGTAGCAAGAAGTACTGACCAGGGTGCTTCATGGAATATAGTAACAGCTTTAGCTCCGCATAATTTGCCCGGTGCTATGCCATGTGTAGGACCAAATGGATCAGTTCAGGGCGGAAGTGTTTATGTTGTTACAAATGCAGGTTCTTCATTTTCACCAGTGTATACATTTTTCAGATCAACAGATGGCGGTGCAACATTTAACCAGCAATCCCAAGTAGCATTTGCTAACTGTGTTGGTGATAATGTAGGCGGAAGAAATTCGGTACAGAATATGAGAACCCGCCCATACCCGTTTATTTCAGCAGATAACAGTTACGGGACATACCGCGGCAGGCTTTATCTTATCTATGCATCAAACACACCAGTTGGCTGCGGCAACAAGCCTGATATTTTCTGCCGCTATTCAACTGATTTTGGCGTTAACTGGTCTGCAGAGATAAAAGTAAATGATGATGCAAATTCAGAAAACAACAACCAGTGGCACCCTGCAATGTGGTGCGATAAACAAACAGGCAGGCTTTGGGTGCAATGGATGGATACAAGAAATACTCCAACAAGCGACTCAGCAGAAATTTATGCATCATATTCTGATGATGGCGGAGCAACTTTTATACCAAACGTAAAAATATCAAACGCAAAGTTTAAAATTAACTGTATAACATGCGGCGGCGCCGGAACTCCACTGTATCTTGGTGATTATAACGGAATAAGTTCTTACAACAACCAGGCAATGTTATGCTGGGCAGATTTCAGATACGGCAACTTTTTAAGTACTGTTGCTTATTTCCCGGATTTTGCATTAAAAAGCAGAACTACTATTGACAGCTTGGCTTCTGCCGGTCAAACTAAAGAATATTACGTAAGCATTCCATCAGTAAAATTATATAACAGAACTGTTAAGTTTTCATATTCATTAAATACTGCACCTTCACAGGGCAGCATAACTGTTCAGTTTTTAAACAGAAACACTAACCAGCTTCAGGATTCATTAACTACATTTCCTGATTCATTGAAATTCAGAGTTACTACTGCGCCGGGTACCTCAACCGGTAATTTTCTTCTGAATATAAATGCAACCGGTCCGGGCGGTATGATGCCTACCCACCGGAGAACATATACGGTAAGGGTACACAATCCGATAGGTATCACACCAATAAGCAGTGAAATACCGCAGAAGTTCAGCCTGGAACAAAATTACCCGAATCCTTTTAATCCTGTAACAAATATCAAATTTGATATTGCTAAAACAGGTATTGTAAAATTAGTAGTGTATGATATAACAGGCAGGCAAGTAGCAGAGCTTCATAATGGAGATCTTGCACCCGGAAGCTATAAATATGATTTTGATGCAACAGGTCTTGCAAGCGGAATTTATTTCTATAAGCTTGAAGCATCAAAATTTACCTCAATCAAAAAAATGATATTGGTAAAATAGGATCTGCATTTAACTATAATAAAAAACCCCGTTTAAAGCGGGGTTTTTTATTTAATTATTAAATTTATTTAATAAGTATTAATTTTTTATTATCAGTAAATCCCGGTGAGCCATCTGCCGGAACAGAATCGATGCGGTAAATATAAACTCCGCTGGCAAGATCTGAAGCATTGAATATTACATTATGGTAACCGGCTGATTTATGTGAATTTTCTAAAACAGATACTTTTCTACCCAGCAAATCAAATACTGTAATTTTAACAGCCGAATTTTTTGCAATTGAATAATTTATAGTAGTTATTGGATTAAAAGGATTAGGGTAATTCTGGCTTAAGCCGTAAGTTAACGGGCTGTTCTCATTTGTTTTTTTATCAACTGAAACATTTCCTACAGTAAATAAAAACGGTTCAGACCAATCGGAAGCATTTGCAGGCAATCCGCCCGGATTTTTTGATCTTACACGCCAGGAATATGTTTCACCTTCAACAAAAATATTTTCACCAAATTCATAGCCAGCTCTATTAATATCTGAAATGATAAATATATTTTCCCTGCTGCCTCTAACAACGCTGATTTCCAGATCAAATAAAGTAAAAGCTGTTAATGAATCCCAAACAAATGCAGGTCCGGGTGAGACCATTTCTTCATTAGCCGGAGAAATAAGTTCCGGTACAGGGGGGGCATGGAATTCAGAAAGTACCCGTTTCCAGTGAAGGTCATCAGCATCTCCGAATTTTTCTATGTTCCAGTCAGCTCCCGGTCCCCTGCGCCAGTCCCAAAAAGCAAAGTGCCAGCCGTAATCTTTTATGATATCAAGCTGGTCGCCAAGATATTCCACGCCGCCGTTCTGAGGTTTATACATACCCATTTCACCGATAAAAACAGGCGCGCCAGTTTCCAGTTGAAATTCTCGCAATTTTGAATAAACTGTATTGCGCATAAACTCTGCATTAAAGAGGACCTGTGATAATGTTGTAATATTCCAGTATGTGCCGGGATATGAAACACTGAAAGGTATTTCTTCTTTACTGTATTCAACAGGCTGGTAATTGTGAGCGGAATAAATTATATAAGGATCATTAATTATATATCCGGGAAACAGTTCCGGTGTTGAATATGCAAAGCTTTCTATTATTACAGGCAGTTCCGGATCAATTTCACGGATAGTATTTACCCATGAGGAATATACCAGATCCATATGAACATTGAAAACATTTTCCAGGAAAAATTTATAAGCCGATGATGTATTTGCAGGTATAGACCGCACTTTAGGTCTAGGTTCGATAACAAGATTTATTCCAACAAACAATGTATCACCTGCATATCTTTGAACTACCATACTGAGCATTTCGGCATATTTGTTCTGCTCTGTAACGTTACCGGAGTTCCAGACCCTTGATTCACCGGTAGTACCCTGAGATTCATCGAATGTATCATATGCACCGGGACCTGAACGCATCCCTATCACATAATAAATGCCTGCCTGTCTGCAGAAATTAACAAGCATATCACAGCCATCAATATTTGACTGTAGCAAATCATACGGTGGATCACAAGCCAGGAAGCCGTCAGGCTGTATATGGAACAAGTTACCGCCATAATTCCTGAAGTCTATAAAATCCTGCAGTGTCTTCGGGGATTCATACAGAACATTGTATCCTCTGAAAAATGAAGGATCCTGCCACATTCCGTATTTTGGATTAGCTGAAAGACATGCCGGTAAAAAAAGAAATATTATAATAAAGGCTTTTAAATTGAATTTAATAAGAGAGATTTTCATGTTATTTGTTCTGTTTTTTTAATCATTCATAAAGCAAAATAATTAAAAATGACGAAACATTTATAACGTTATTACGTGAATTTTGAACACAAAAAAAACCCCGTTTGTAACGGGGTTATGCATTTTATTCAATTGTACTAAACAAAATTATGCTTTAGTGACGTTTCTTGCCTGTAAACCTTTATCGGTTTCCTCTACCTCATATTCAACTTCCTGTCCGTCCTCGAGTGATCTGTAACCATCTCCGATTATTGACTTGAAATGCACGAATACGTCCTTTCCATCATTACCAGTTATAAAACCAAATCCTTTATCAGCATTAAACCATTTTACTTTACCTTTCTGCATTCGGGCTTTGCCTCCTTTCTAAGTACTAAAATTCCGGCGTTAAAAACTACCAAATCCAACGCCTTTTTAAACAATCCCGGCGTAGTTGCGGGATAAATCAATTACATCTTCAAATATACTAAAATATTATTAAAAACAATACCTTAGAAAAAATAAAAAATTTGTGAGCCGGGGAGGTCTCGAACCTCCGACCCTCTCCTTAAAAGGGAGATGCTCTACCGCTGAGCTACCGGCCCGCCAAAAACCTGTTTTATTGTAAAAAAGAACAAAAATCTAAATTATTGTAAATGCAAAGATAACCCAAATTAATTAAATTTGCAATTTTTTCATAAAAATACTTAATCTGAAAAAGCCTTTATTTTAGCCCTTGCAGTTAATAAATTTTGCTTTGCAGCATCTTTATCTAGGCCTGGTTCTTTAGATTCCAATATTCGTTCTGCTTCTGATCTTTCTTTTTCTGCATCTGCCAATACAATTTCAGAAACCGGAATAATTGATTCTGCAAGCATAGTAATTTTATTATCATGAACTTCCACTGTACCGCCGGAGGTAACAAATTTATTTGTTTCACCAGTAGAAAGTACAAATTTAACCGACCCGGGAATAATTGTTGTTATAAAAGGTGCATGTTTTGGAAGTATCTGGAAACTGCCATCTTCTCCAGGAGCAGTAAAGCTTTTAACTTCACCGTTATATACAATCCTGCCTGGAGTAACTATTTCTAAATAAATTAAACTTTCTGACATCTTAAATTAACTTTGCCTTCTTCAGATGAATTATATTACAGCGTTTTAGCTTTTTCCAAAGCTTCATCAAGATTACCAACCATATAGAAGGCATTTTCGGGGATATCATCACAATCACCGTTAACTATAGCTTTAAATCCTTTAATTGATTCTTCAATCTTCACATATTTTCCTTTTGAGCCTGTGAACTGCTCTGCAACGAAGAACGGCTGCGAAAGAAATTTCTGAACTTTACGCGCACGCTGAACAGCAAGTTTATCTTCATCACTTAATTCATCAATACCAAGAATATTGATAATATCCTGAAGGTCTTTATACTTCTGCAGAACTTCTTTAACTGCCTGCGCAACATTATAATGCTCTTCCCCGATAACAAGCGGGTCAAGTATCCTGGATGTTGATGCAAGCGGGTCAACTGCAGGGTAAATACCAAGTTCAGAAATTTTTCTGTCAAGTACAGTAGTAGCATCAAGATGCGAAAATACTGCAGCAGGCGCCGGGTCTGTTAAGTCATCTGCAGGAACGTAAATTGCCTGCACTGAAGTAATAGAACCTTTTTTTGTAGAAGTAATTCTTTCCTGAAGCGCACCCATTTCAGTCGCTAGAGTAGGCTGATAACCTACTGCTGAGGGCATACGTCCAAGCAGAGCAGAAACTTCAGAGCCTGCCTGTGTAAAACGGAATACATTATCAACGAACAGAAGAACGTCTTTTCCTTCTTCATCACGGAAATATTCAGCAACGGTTAAACCTGTTAAACCTATACGCTGGCGGGCTCCGGGCGGTTCATTCATTTGCCCGAATACCAGTGATGTTTTATTGATAACACCGGATTCTTTCATTTCGCGCCAAAGGTCATTACCTTCCCTGGTACGTTCTCCTACACCGGCAAATACGGAATACCCTCCGTGGAATGTTGCAATATTGTTTATAAGCTCCTGGATAAGAACTGTTTTACCTACACCTGCGCCGCCAAATAGCCCGGTTTTACCGCCCTTTGTATAAGGCTCAAGAAGGTCAATAACCTTAATACCTGTTTCCAGCATTTCTTTCTGAGTTGAAAGCTCATCAAGTGAAGGCGCATTTCTGTGTATCGGAAGTCTTTTCTTGGTTTTAAGCGGTTCAAGACCATCAATAGTATCACCGGTTACATTAAGCAGCCTGCCTAAAACTTCGGGTCCAACGGGAATGGTAATAGGCGAACCGGTATCGATAACATCCATACCGCGGATAAGACCATCGGTTGTATCCATTGATACAGCGCGAACCCTGTCTTCGCCTAAATGCTGCTGAACTTCTGCTATTAATATATCATCTGTACCATCTGTATTTTTGCGCGGAATCTGTAAAGCTGAATAAATTTCGGGCAATTTTCCGCCTGAAAAGTCAATATCAAGAACAACACCGATAATCTGTACGATCTTGCCCTTATTCTGCTGATTTTCTGCCATTTATGCTAAAAATGTAATGTTTTTTTGATTTAAAATTAGTATAGACTACAAATATATGAAAATTACAGCAAACTTAAAAGCACAATTTGCTTTCCAGATTAAAAAACCCATAAATAATTTATAAAATATATAAAGGATAAAAATTGAATTATAAAATCCCGCGGGTTTTTGACCCGATTTATTGCTTTTAAAAAAAATGGAATGTATAATTACATTCCGTATTGTTATTTTATAAAAGCTGACCTGGATTCAGACGCGATACTTTTTGAAGCGCTAATTGAGCGTTCCATCTCAAAGCTGGTATCATGCATCCTGCTTGTAGCAATTATTTTACCTTCAACTGAACGAAGATTGAAAAACCACTTGCCTTCCGGAGTAGAATTTCTTTCATAAAGCTCATCTCTTGCTGCTGACCTGCGGATATCATTAATGCAGTCTGTAAAGCAGTCTGAAGTCTGACATCCCCGGCACATCAAGATAAGCTTGCCATCATTATCGTGCAGTTTGGCAAAATGAAGATTATCAGGTCCGTTGAACCTGGTAAATTGAACCGGCATATTTTGTTCCCCCAAATCCCTGCTGAATAAATTCAGCATTAAATAATACTGCTGATAATCAGTCAGCAGCATTATAAATTTTAACCGGGGTGACCTTCCATATTAAATTGATAGAAAAACCCCCCAAGTTAATACAATAATAATATATAATACTTAAGCCAACAATAGCTATAATCATAATTATAGCCATCCCCTATTTACATTAATTAAATGTAGGAAAAAGACTACTTATAAATTTAAGTTAACAAAAGGGCATTTAATATCTATTTTTTTTCGATAAACTTCTCAGAATTGCTTCGCTTCGAAGTTCATCTAATTGAGGCTGTGAGCGGTATCCTGAATAAATGCCCGGATCAGTTATTGATTTAGATACATTTGTTGCAGCTGTTAATATTACATTATCACAAATTGAAATATGACCAACAATGCCAACTTTTCCTCCTATCATACAATTCTTTCCAATTTTAGTTGAGCCGGCAATACCTGTTTGTGCAGCAATAACAGTATTTTCCCCGATTTCCACATTGTGAGCGATCTGTATCATATTATCAAGTTTAACACCTTTGCGGATTATAGTTTCACCCATGGTAGCCCTGTCAATAGAACAATTACTTCCAATCTCAACATCATCTTCAATTACTACAATACCTTTTTGCGGAATTTTCTGGAATGTACCATCAGGATTTTTAGCCTGCCCGAAACCATCTGAGCCTATCACTGTTCCGCTGTGAATAATAACCCTTGCACCAATTTTAGTTCCATTATAAATTGTAACATTAGGGTAGATCAATACATCATCTGAAACAACTGAGCCGGCAAGAATAACTGTATTTGGCAGAACAGAAACCCTAGCCCCAATTTTAACCTTAGCCCCGATAAAGCAATTAGCACCTATACGGACCTGTTCATCCGAAATTTCAGCAGTATCATCAATAATGGCTTTATCAGAAATACCGACTTTCTGCAGCTCGGTTTTTGGCGATAATATTTCCAATAGGGTTAAGAAAGCAAGATAAGGGTCATCAACCCTGATGAGAGGAACTTTGCTGCCTGATATCCTTGGGTAAAGTTCAGGATTAAATTTCCGGGATACTATCACACATCCTGCTCGTGTACCTGAAAAATACTTTTCGTAAACAGGGTTTGCTATAAAGGTGATCTCTTCTTCTGTGGCAGTTTCAATTTTACCAATACCGTTTATTTCCAGCTCACGATAGGCAGAGTCATTCAGGTCACCTGAAATATAATCCGTAATCTGATGAAGTTTCATAAATTCATTAAAGTATAAAACAATCCCCGCGTTTTAGCGGGGATACAATTTTTACTGAGCTTCAAGTTTTTTTATTACTTTTTGTGTCAGGTCATACCGGTCATTCATATAAAGGAGCATTAACTGGGTTGAGCGGTCAATAACAAAATCATACCCGCCTTCTTTTGCAACATCCTGTATAGCTTTAAACACCCTGTCCTGGACCGGCTTCATTAGTTCCTGCTGTTTCTGAAAATATTCGCCGTTCTCCCCGAATTTATTCTGCTTAAAATCAGTTACCTTTTTTTCCTGCTGCTTAATTTCTTCTTCTTTCTGCTGCTTAACTTTTTCGGTAAGAATAAGCTTTTTCTTTTCATAATCATCTTTCATGAGGACAAGGCTGTCATTAATAGCCTGCAGCTCCAGTTTCCATTTTTGCACAAAGTTATCCAGGTTAGTCTGTGCATCCCTTGCATCCTGAAGTGTTTCAAGAATTACCTTGGAATCAACATAGCCTATTTTCTGCTGGCTGTAAGATGAACCTGCCAAAAGAATAAGAGCAAATATTACCGCTAATGATATTTTCATCGCTTTATTTTTAATTGACAAAATATTGAATTAAAGCGTATAATTTATGAAATATGAATTAATTTGATTTGAAATTCAATATGAAAAACATGTTGTTACATGACTTTAAAAACCCTCACCCCAATCCCCTCTTTCAATAGAGAATGTTTAATAATGTCTGAATTTGGCAACTTTCCCCCTCCCCTTCCGGGAGGGGTATTGGAGGTGAAATATTTTTATTTCAGTTTATCTAAAACTTTAAATGTAATATCAATATCTTTATCACCGTAAATTAACGCATCGCTTGCTTTATCAAGGACCATGTTATATTTCAACTCTTTTGCCAGAGTTTCAATAGCTTTGGTAATTTTTTCCTTAACCGGCTTAAACAGTTCAACCTGAGTATCATACAGCTGTTTCTGTATATTTTGTTTGTATAAAGAAAGCTCCTGGTCAAGGCTTTGAACTTCTTCCTGCATAGCGCCTAATTCTGCTTCAAGTGCTTTAATCTGGTCTGCATTAAGCTTACCTGCTTCAATTTGCGCCTGTGCATCTTCATATTTAGCCTTAAATGCGTCTGCTTTTGTTTTAATATCATTTTCTTTGGCGGTAATAGTATCAATGTAAAGCTTCTGCAGGTCTTCAAGTTTTTTTCTTAACTTCCTGCGCTTCAGGAAGCTGCCCAATGATAACTTCGCTGTCAACGAAAGCAATTTTAACCTGAGCACTTGCTGATGCTGCCACAACAGCAATAAACGTTAATGCTATTAAAATGTTCTTCAATTGTTTCTCCTTATATAATTATTTATTTAACTCTTAATTTTTAAAAACCCCTGCCAAACTGGAAATGGAACAGCCATGAAGGGTCTTCGCCATCTACAATTTTTCTGTCAAAACCGTAACCCAGATCAAACCCGATTATACCTACAGCAGGCAGCATCAGCCTTGCTCCAAATCCAACTGATCGTTTTAGATCAAAGATATCAGCTGTTTTAAATGATGACCACAGGTTACCTGCTTCGGCAAATGCGGTCAGGAAAATCGGTATAGGATCCTGTGATAATGAATATCTTAATTCAATGCCGTATTTCATCATAAACCTTCCGCCAACTGGGGATCTTATAGAATTAACCGGCCCAACAGAGCGGTCATCATAACCTCTTAAAGCAATAGTATTATATGAAAGCCCGCTGCCCCCCATAAATATGAGCTCATTCGGGGGAACATAATTATCGCTTGAAAGGCTGGAAATACTTTCTATATCAAACAGCGAGGCAAGTACAAGTTTTCCGGAATTATCCAGGCTCTTAAAAGCTTCGCTTTTAAAAGCCAGTTTATAAAAGTTTGTTGTTCCTAGAACATTTGCGCCTGCTATTTCTGCAGAAAGTGAAATTTTTGATCCCACAGAAGGAAAAATAGGGCTGTTAGTTGAATTTCTTGATATCGTCTGCCCTATACTGATCTGTGTGCGTAATCCGGTTTCGTAAATACCTGCACCATTTATAACATTTGTACGCTGGAATTTTAAAAACCAGTCCCCGCGGAAATAATCGTCCGGAAATCGGAATCTACGCCCTATACTTAAAGTTGCACCTGTTTCCTGGATTTCATATGTATAATTCTGTTTAGTATCATAAAGATTAATACCTGCCGAAGTGGGAGTATTAAAAAGCCAAGGTTCAGTGAATCCGATACTAAATGTACGGTAAGTACCTTCTGTTCCAAAATCCCATTGGAGAGATAGTATTTGCCCGGCTCCGCCGGAAAGCGGGTCAAGAATATCAAAGTTATTGAATGTCAGTCCAAGACTACCCGAAAACCCGAAAGTCTGGCTGTAACCCACAGAAGCATTAAGCTGGTCAGAAGAGCGTTCTTCAACAAGATAAACCAGGTCAACTGTCGAATCATTTCTCTGGACAAAATCATAATTCAGCATTTCGGGGTTAAAATAATTTAACTGCGAAATCTGCTGCATGCTTCTTATCATAGCAGTTTTATTAAAATACTGACCCGGGAGCGTAAAGAGCTCTCTTCGGATAACTTTATCCTGTGTTTTGGAATTACCTGAAAAGCTAATAAGTCCTATCCTGTACTGCCGGTTTTCTGAAATATTTATTTTCAGATCAACATAATTGTTTTCTCTTATAGATTCATCCACATCGGCATTAAAACCAAGATAACCGTTATCAAGATAAAGAGAAGCAATATCTGTCTGGCTTTCATTTCCCCGCAGATTCTGGTTGAACTTCATATAATTGTAAACATCACCGCGTTTCATATCAAGTTTTTCGAACAGCAAGGAATCTTTATATACAGTATTTCCTTCAAAAGAAATATTACCGATCTTATATTTAGGGCCTTCTGTAACTTTAATAGTTATATCAACATCTTCTTTATTATTCTTATATTCAAGCTTATCTTCAACAATTGTGGCATCTTTAAATCCGTTTTGCTTATAGAAATCAATTATAAATTCTTTATCCTTTTCATAGTTTGCCCGGTTAAAGCGTGCTTTATCCCAGAACTTCCACCATTTGCGTTCTGCGGTTTCTTCCATCGCCCCTTTAAGATCACCGGAAGAAATTTTAGAATTGCCGGTAAACTTTATATTTCTAACACTAATCTTGGACCCTTCGTTAATCTTAACTCTAAGCTGCGCTTCGTTGTATGAATTAACGAACTGGTCAACCTTTATTTCTGCAAGCGGGTAACCTTCTTCTTCGTAAAGTTTAGTGATATTGTATTCAATATCCTTAACGGTCTGCGGTGTAATAACCTGCCCGGGCTCCAGCGGAATCTTTTCTTCCAGGTCCTTATCACTGAACTCATCATTACCGGAAAACTTGATATTATCAAGCTTTGGAAGCTCTTTAACATTTATGATAAGGTATGCGCCATCGCCAATTTTTTTATCTACTGAAATTTCTACATCACTGAAAAGCCGCATATTCCAAAGGTTCATAATAGCCTGTTGAGTAGCCTCAGAAGGTATCATTATTTCATCGCCAATTTTAAGTCCGCTGTTGGCAATGATGATCCGGGAATCATAGAACTTATTTCCTTCTGTGTTTATAGAAAGTATCTTATAAGTTCTAGGACCATCCTGAGCTGAAATATTTAAGCTGAATGTTAATAAGAGGGCAATAAACAGTACTGTTAATTTAGTTATATATGTCATTAAAGAAATATTTCTTTCTTAAGCTTTTTTCCTTGATTGAATTTGTTTTGTTGTCATGCCGAACCTGCGTTCCCTGTTCTGAAATTCACGGATCGCATCGTAAAGCTGGTGCCTTCTGAATTCAGGCCAGAATGTTTTATCAAAATAAAATTCTGTATATGCAGATTCCCACAGAAGGAAATTACTAATCCTGAAATCACCGCCAGTCCTGATAAGCAAGTCGGGATCGGGTATACCGCCGGTAACAAGGTAAGTTGAGAAAATATTTTCAGAAATATCTGATTTTGCCAATTTGCCGCTTTTTACATCAGAAGATATCTTTTTGACAGCATTCAGGATGTCCCATCTTCCGCTGTAGCTTAAAGCTAAAACCAAAGTCATGGTCTTATTGTTCCTTGTTTTTTCTATAGCTTCATTCAGTTCATTTAATACCTGTGGAGGCATTGAAGTCATATCTCCTACTGCAATCAGCCTAACATTGTTTTCGTGAAGCTTATCGGTTTCACTGCGTAACGAGCGAATAAGGAGTTTCATTAAAATTGCCACTTCTGTTTTTGGTCTGCGCCAGTTTTCAGTAGAAAATGTATATAAAGTCAGGTATTTAACGCCAATTTGCCCGCAAGCTTCAACAATATCTCTTACTGAATGAACACCCTGGCGGTGGCCAAATGTGCGGGGTTGTTTTTTTTCCTGCGCCCAGCGCCCGTTACCATCCATAATAATGGCAATGTGACCGGGAATTTCACCGCGTTCTTTTAACTGGTCCTGTACTTTTTTATCTGAACCGGTTGGTTCGTTAAAAGCCATTTATTATATTAAAACAGGCAATTGCCTGCTGTATTTTCTGTTATTAAACCAATAATTTAGCGTATAATCACCAAAATACAATTGAATAATTTTTCAGCGAGATTTTCAGATAAAATTATTCAATTTAATATTGATCAATGACTTAAATGGACAATTTATAAGTAACCCGGAAGTTAATACCGGGTTCGGGTAAAATTGATTTGATCCTCGATAAATGATTCCTGTATATGCGGTTGGTTAAATTCTCTGCAGTTAAAGATATAATATGAGTTGCTTTTCCCGTCAGCATTGTATATTGCCCGAAGGCACCGAGAATAAAATAACCAGGTGTACTCTGTTCAAAATCATCAAGCCTCAATTGACCTGCAGCGTATTCAGAATTTATTCCGACAGATAATTTACCCATGTTATAAATTATTTCGCTCTCCCCTTTCATTGGCGGTACCTGAGGCAGCGGCGAAGACGTATTTTTAATTTCACCGTAAGTAAAGCTTATTGATGAATTAAAATTAAATTTTTTTGATAGTTTCAGCTCAAACTGCGCCTCAATTCCGGCAAGTACAGCATTTACTCCTGTGGTTTGATAAACCGGCAGCAGAGTAGCAACATTAATTCTACCGGTATTACGGGCAATGATATAGTCATATATATAATTATAAAATGCTGAAAGCATAGCATACTTATTTTTATCTTTATAAAAGATAAATAACTCCGAGCCATATGCAGTTTCAGCATTCAGATGAGGGTTTCCTATTTCATAAGAATACGCAGCAAGGTGAGGACCATCGGAGTATAATTCTTCTATAGTCGGTACTCTGGAAGACCGGCTTAAACCAATACCTGCATTCAGAAAATCTGATACAGAATAAATAGCTGAAAGCGAAAATGAGACTGTGTTGAATTTTCTGCTGAAAACCGTATCAAGGTTTGCAAGCTGAATAACCTGCTGCGGTTTAACGAAATTATAATCATATCTTGCAGAAAGCTCAAGACTGAGCCTGCGGGCAGCCTTTATCTCTTCAGTAAAATAGACTGCTGTATTAAGTGAAACCGAAGGAGGAGAAAAAACGAATCCGCCGATATTAAAATCCCTGTACTCAACAGAAGCGCCGAATGTCCCCTGGGTTAACATACCTTTTTTGTTGTGTATAAAATTAAGATATGTATTATAATCAAGTATTCTGAATTCAGCGCCAACAACTCCGGGTGATTCATATTCAGTATGGCGGTAATATGTTCTTGCGGCATCAAGATCAAAATGATCAATAAACTTTTTTTCAATTTTATAATGTAGCTTAAAGCTGTACTGTCTTTTAAGCATTGAAATATCCACACCATTTGGATGAGCGCCCACGAAACCACCCGGGATACCATAATCAGTATTATATTCACGCACCGAAAACCCTGCAAATCCCCATTTTTTAACAAGACTTAAACCGCCGGAAAGGTTAACAGTTTTTATATCAGAATTTTTAAGCCCGCCTTCCGGTGTATTTTGATCACCTGTGCGCCTGTAGCTGCCTTCGAATCTTGCAGCAAAGCTGCTGAAAGGAAAAACAATCACACCTGAGCCAAGATATCCTTTATTGGATGATTCCCCGTATCCGCCAAGCTTTAGGCTGACCCGCGAAGGAATATACTGGGGAATTTCGTACCTGATAACATTAATCACTCCCCCGATAGCAGATGGTGTTTTAATCAGTATTTTTGGTCCCCGCTGAACTTCAATCCTTTCTGTAGTAAACGGCTCAACTGTAACGGAATGATCGGGTGATGTTGCAGAAAGATCTATTGTTTTTATACCGTCTTCGGTAATCATTACCCTATCACCGCTTAATCCGCGGTAAACGGGGCGTGACGGAGCGGGTCCCATGGAGCGTACAGAAATACCTGTCTGATTTTTAAGGGTAAAAGCAAGTGTTTGCCCCATATTGCGAAGCAGCTCTTTTTCTTTTAAGACGGAGGACAGCTCCAGCAGGTTATCATAAACAGAAGGCGGATGATCATCTGTAACGGTAATTACTTCAGTAGTAAAGCCTGAAGAGAATAATCTTAGATACAGAATATTTTCCTGCCCGGATAAAACATTTATCTGCATTACTGAAGTGATATAACCCGGAAGTGATACCTGAATTTCATAATTACCGGGTTTTGCAACTTTCAGACTGAACATACCTTCAGTATCTGTAAATGCAGATACGGAATTGCCCTGTAATTTAACCAGAACATTGGCAAGCGGTTTAAGGTCATCTGCGTCTGAGACAAATCCTTTAACATTTAATGAATCAGTGAAAACTTGCCCCGAGTTTAAAATTAATATACCTCCTGCTATTAAAAGCAGGAGGTAATTATTTATTTTAATTCTAAACATTAATTTACTTTTACAGGAATATTCCTGGTGCCGTAAATAAAGTTTGCATCCCTGAACAACCTGATAGATAACAATGCAGTTCCGGCAGCAATGCCTTCAATTTTAAAAGAAAACTCACCGGGCTTATTGGTAAATACCGCTATTCCATTAGGATTAGTTACAGCGCTTAAGGTATAAGAGTCACAGGGCTGAAATCTGTTTCCTTCACCATCTAACCAGAATATTTTAAGCCTGTTTGTTGAAGATCCTGTATTCACTACAATAGTATCACCGGTCTGAAATCCGGCAGAATCTCTTGCAATAATCTGGTTAGTTACCGTATCAATTACAACAAACCCTTCCGGAGCAGGAATTTCGCATGGATCTACCTTTATAGGAATATACGGAGTAGTAAAATCTGCATGTCCGGAATGATTTACTTTTATCTGCATAGAAGTTGTATCAGGATTTAAAGACAGTCCTTTTAAATGAAAAGCCCAGTCATTTGGGTCATCCATTTCAGTTTCAACGACAGAAGCATCACGGATAGTGAAACCAAGCGTATGGCTGCCATCATTGGGAGGATTTAAAACATTTCTGTTATCATCCCAAAAGTAAACTTCCCAATGAGTGGAAAGTAAGTTTAAGGGGGCTTTTAATGTATCACCAGCCCTTACAACTCCGTTAAAAACCTGTAAAATCGTATCTGAAGAGCCTTCAGGAATAATAAATAAACCTGCCGGTTCAAAATGTTCACCTTGGGGAGTAATAATATCATCTTCACCGCAGGAGCTGAAAAAAAATAAAGGTACAATTAATAATGAAAACAAAACCAATAAAGCAAAATGCTTTTTGATAAAGTGCATAACAAACCCTTTCTGATAAATTTACTTAATAAAAATAATACGGATGTAAACTAAACAGATGGAGGCGCGCGCGGCTTTAAATTATTTTGTGTGTATGAATTTTTAAGCGGAGAGAAATAAATATAAACTGAATATTCCGGAGTATAGTATGGAATAAAGCAAACTGCGTTTTCAACATAGACCTGGTTAAGAGATTTGCTGAATATACAGGCTTCACATTTAGATACGTGATTATGATCCCCGTGGTCGTGATGATGAAGGAGTTCTGCCCCGTTAATTGCAAATAATGCAAAAATAAGCAGAATTGAGGCACTGTATTTACGGAAGTTAGTCAATTTGCTGCAATAGTAATAAACTTAATAATTTGTAACAAGTCAATTGAGTATAAAAGTTCAGATAACGCTATAACATATAGTAAATATCAAACCTGCAAATTGGTTTAAAATTATTTATTTTATCAGCACCATTTTATATGTTTGCCTGAAATCACCTGAGCTTAATGTATAGAAATATACACCACTGGGATAGTTTGCGGCGTTCCATTCAACTGAATAAGTTCCGGGAGCTATAGATTGGTTTACAAGAGTTTCTATTTCATTGCCAAGGATATCGTAAATTTTTAGTAATGTAAACATACCCCGCCCGGCTTCGCCAGACACCCCTCTCAAGAGGGGAATTGAAAAACGAATTGTTGTTGAGGGATTGAACGGGTTAGGATAATTTTGTGAGAGGGAAAATTTTTCGGGGGTATTATTTGATATGGGCTGGATAAATGTTATTCCGCCATTGGTGGTTTTAATAATAACTCCTCCGTCACCGCAAATGTATGCATTAAGAGAATCAATTATATCGGCGCACCTGAAATTTGCCGTTAATCCCGTTTGTGATTGCTGCCAGGAAATTCCCTGGTCAGTTGTTTTAAGTACATAACCCTGCAAGCCGGCAGAAAAACCAAATGAACCTGCCATATCAATGCTGTTAAGCGGCAGGCTGAAAAGCTGGGTGCTCCAGTTAACCCCGCTGTTTGATGAAAACGAAATACCGCCTGTTCCGTCCCACACATTTGATACTGCCAGCATTGAGGAGGCATTCAGATAAATGATATCGCGCAGGTTACCTTCATTTCCATTAAGATAAAATGATGAATAGCTCCAGTTTATTCCACCGTTGGTTGTACGGGCAATTAAAGGCTGAAAAATTGTATTAACGCCGCATGCAGCGGCTGTTGAAGCAGAAAGTGAAGTTATGCCGTAATATGTAGAAAGGAATCCTCCGGCAGATACCTGCCAGTTAATTCCTCCGTTTGTAGTAACCAGAAGGTTTCCGTTTGAACCTGTGCAAAAATTTCCGTGAATAGAAAACAGATTATCGGTAACGCTGCTTTGTGCTGCAATCCAGTTCAACCCGCCGTTTGAAGTATAAATTATTTTCCCGGCATTGCCGCAGGCATAGCCTGTCTGCGGAGTGAGGAAATATATTGAGTTTAAATTATCCGTTAACCCTGAATTTAAGGAACTCCAGTTTATACCGCCATTGGTAGTTTTAATAACTGTGCCTGATGCACCGCATGAGTACCCGGTGTTTGGATTCAGAAAGAACAGGGATCTGAGGTCGGCAGTTGTGCCGGTTGTAAGCTGATTCCATTGAGTATAAGCCGATGAGAAATAAAAGAGGAATAAAGTTATGATAAATTTATTCATGATGAATTAATTTTACCGTAATTTAATAAAATATTTTTGAAAATAAAAAAATCCCGCTGTGCGGCAGCGGGATTTTGTGCAATTTTTACTGTTAAATTAATTCTGCGGACCTTTTTTATATCTTTCGGGGTCGTTTTCGAATTTTTTATTGCATGATTTGCAGCAAAGGTAGTACTTTGTGCCTTCATACATCACAAAAACATCCTTTGATTCGATCTTTTCTCCCATAACCGGGCAGGTAAGCTCTTCTTTAATATAGTTTAATGGTTCTTTTTTGAACTTAGCCATACATCCATCACAGCAGAAATTATAAGTTTTGCCGTAATAATCAAACTTTACAATTTGACCTTCAACTAAATCTTCACCGGAAACGATACATTTTAAACCTGTTGATGATATGGTTGAGTCACCGCCGGCATTACCGTGTTTATCGCAGCAATTACCATCTTTGGTTTGGTCAGAGGTTTTCATATCACCACAATGGGATGAAGATTTATCCTTGCAGCAATCTTTATCCTGGCTGTAAGTATTTGATACTGTTAATACAAATATAACTGCAAATAATGAAGCTAAATATAATTTCGTTCTCATTTTAATAATTATAATAATTTTTTTGATTTTTGTTAATTCAATAAATGCTGAAATTGAATTAACCGGCTAAATTCGGAGTGTAAGAATATTGATATATTTATCCGAGCTGTAATAAAGCGGCGGTGAATATGAAGTAAATACAGATGATGTTTTTAATAGTTCGGTACCGTCTGTTGAAGTAATATAATTTATATTACGCACAGTCAGGCTGGATGAATTGTTCTTCAGATCTGTAAACAGATCACCGGGTTTGTTGGATTGATTCACCGAACAACCGCAATGCGAAGATATTCTTTCGTTAAAAGTGATCTTTGTATGCTTAAGGCAGCAGGATTTTATTGTCCGGGTTTTATGGCAGCAATCATCCTCTAAGCTTACATTTGAGCAATGAATAAAACTGCTGAAATTAAGCATAAAAACTGAAAATGCAACAATTACAGTCAGGGAAAGTTTTGCCGTATTTTTCAATAAATTCTGCATATTTACAACAAATATAACGATTTAAATATTATAAAGTTCCGTAAAAATCAGGTTACTTTGAGAAACATTACCCATCAGATGGCTTAAAGTCATCGGATGAGTATAAATTTTATTTTATAAGGATCATTTTTTTTGTTTCGGAATAATCACCTGACCTGAGTGTATAAAAATACAGACCGTTTGGGTAATTGGGAGCATTCCATTCTACTGTGTATGTGCCAGGAGAGAGGTTTTGATTTACTAGGGTCGTGATTTCTCTACCTAATATATCGTGAATCTTTAAGGAGACGACCCACCGGGTCGTCTCTAAAGCGGGTATGCTGAATTTTATTACAGTTTTGGGATTGAACGGGTTGGGGTAGTTTTGGGAAAGGGAATATAGTTTTGGGACTTCATTATTTACCTGGATAACCGGAATTATCTCTCCATTAAATTCCCATACTCCCCTGCCGTGTGTTGCAGCCCTTAATTTATTATTAAGCCTGTTATGATCAAGATGGAATACAGCGGTGTTAGGTAATCCTGATGCAAGCTCGCTCCATGACTCTCCAAAATCATGTGTTACAAATACTCCGATATCTGATGCAGCTATGATAGTATTAGTGTTGTAACCCGGGTAATAAAAAAGACAATCGTTAAACGGAATATCCGGCAGATTACCTGAAATATCAAACCAGTTTACACCGTAATTTGTGGTTTTATAAATATGGCCAGAGCCGAATCCGCTGAATGTAATTATTGCTGCAGCGGATGAGTCAGGGTGGAATTTTATTCCCGTAATTGTTCTTACGGGTAAACCATCAATCCTGTATTCAAAATTTATCCCGCCGTTAGATGACAAAAAAACAATATTATTTGATACAGCATAAATATATTCAGGGCTTCTTTCGGAAATATCCAGGTGAGAAATAATACCTGCAGTCCCTGCTGAAATCGGAAACCAGTTATCACCGTTATCAGTTGACTTAAAAACCTGTTCGCGCGCAGTATAGAAAATACCGGCAGAGTCAGGATGAGAGACAATCGGTGCAATCCACGCTGCTCTGCCGAAAAGTCCGGTTGTATCAACACTCCAGTTAAGCCCTGAATCAGTAGAGCGTTTTATCCTGTTAAACTGGTTTTCAGCCAGTAAAAAATTATTATTAATGCTTTGGAAGCATGCATCGCCGCCATCCCCGCCGTATAACCAGACATTCCACACCGGCGAACCTGTTGTTTGCTGTACACCATTATCCTGAGTACCGCCTATCAAGTGGCTTGAGTTTGACGGATTGGAAGCGACCCTGTAAAATTGTGTCAGGTTCAGGTTTGAATTTATATTCATCCAGTTATTGCCGGCATTTGTTGACCTGTAAATTCCGCCATCGGTTGCAAAAATTATATCTGCAGGATTTAACGGATTAAAATCCATATTATGATGATCAACATGAACAGGTCCGGCAGATGTATTGGTTATCCTGCTGAAAACAGAACCGTTGGTTGACCGCCATATATCAATTAATCCAAGGTAAACTAAATTAGGGTTAACCGGATTTACATAGATGTAAAGGTCATACCATCCCTGGTTAGCTCCTGTGAAATTATTCTGCAACTGTGTAAAATTAATACCGCTGTTTGTAGATTTGAATACTGTTGCTGTTGTTCCCTGGTACGAAACCGAGTACATTATTTCAGGAACAGATGCGCATATTGCTATATGATTTCTTGTGCCAAGTGTATATGGTGTATGCAGTGTAAAAGTATTTCCGCTGTCATTGGATATTCTGTAACCGCAGCCCTGTCCGATAATATATAATTTTGCTCCATCGGGAGTGAATATTACATCGTCACATCTCCCGGTAACAGATTGCTGCCATGTTAAACCTGCATCAGAGCTTTTATACAGCCCGGCATTACCAAGTGCAGCAAACAGCCTGCTGCTGTTGTTAGGGTCTATAACCAGTCTGGAAAAGTATGTATTTGCCGGCAAACCTGCAGTAATATGCAGCCAGTTGTTGCCGCCATTAGTTGTTTTAAGCAGTCCCAGTCCTGAATATGAATAAGTAAAATACGATGCTTCACCTGTTCCGTAATAAATGACCTCAGGATCATTTTTATCAATTGCCAGCGCGCCTGATGAAAGTGTTGGTTCAAAATCAGTTTTAGGATACCAGTTCAACCCGGCGTTTGTTGTTTTCCAAACACCGCCGAATGCCGCTGCTAAATAAATAATATCCGGATTAAACGGATGGAATTTAACAGATGCAATACGTGAGGATACATTACCGTAATTAATATTGTATGCCGGAGTTGGTCCAATACTAACCCAGCTTCCTTCCCTGCTGTAATAACCATTATTTTGAAGTATATTTACTTTTTGCTGACAGGCATTGTAATATGCATTTTCAGGGAAATTCTGAAAGGGGAAAACTCTTTGTTCAATAAACCATTTTTCGCGGAGAAATGAATTTCTGTTATTTACTTCAGAAGGAACTGAGCTGAAATCAATTTGCTGAGATAATATTAATTTGAAGCTGAAGAAAGCAGCAAAAAGTAGAATATATTTAAACGGGATAAACATTCAGCACTAAATTATTTTTCATTAATTCAAAAATAACTTAATATAGTATGAATTAATACGAAAAAGAGCACACCTGAGGAAATAAGAATTCAGCTGCTGTTAAACTTGTAAATATTAAACTCATAAGATGACTTTGAGGCATCGGATGAGTTTAAATTTTATTTAAGAAGGATCATCTTTTTGGTTTCTGTATAATCACCTGACCTGAGAGTATAAAAATACAGACCGCTGGGGTAATTTGAACCATCCCAGTCAATTGAATAAGTACCCGGGGAAAGCTGTTGGTTAAGGAGAGTTGTGATATCATTTCCGAGTATATCGTATACTTTAAGCAATGTGAACACACCCCGTCCGGCTTCGCCGGACACCCCTCTCCCCAAAGGGGTCGTAGACAAGAGGGGAATTTGAAATCGTATAATAGTTGACGGATTAAAAGGATTTGGATAGTTTTGGGAAAGGGAAAATAACTCAGGGATTTCTGTTGATATTGTTTGAATACCGATTTCTCCGGTATATTTGGAAATCCCACCGTTATCGCGAACTGCCCATACGGCAGCAGAACCAAGATAATTTGCACCAATGTGAGTATAATTTCCTGCAGGAGCTGTATATTGAAGTGCAAAGGTATCAGACGCTGAATTAGTATAAATGAATTGATTTTTTGTATACCAGAATTTGCCAATTAAACCAGGGTGACATGCCGTACCGGAAACAAAACCGTTTCCTGCGGTGTTTAGAGGCAACCAATTAGATCCTAGATTTGTAGATTTAATAATGTTTATATCTCCGCATATACCAGAGCCAACTGCCTCGGTAAGCAAATACTGAAAAACTACAGACCTTGAATTGACTAATGGAACAGTAGAAAGCGCTTGCCAGTTACCACCCCAAAACGAACGGTAAATTCTAGAGTTATTTGTGCCAAACCAAATCTTTTCTTCAAGGGAATAAACAGAGTTAATAAATCCAGTTTCAGAACCGGATTGAGGCAGGTATAATCCGGCTGAATCCCAACTTACTCCACTGTTAGTTGACCTCCAAATCTGCCACCTGCTGTTAAGAGGTGATGCAATAAGATAATAAGTACCATAAATTTCAGCAAATCCATAATTAGTTATGTTTGTCTGGGTATGAACTACTGACCAGTTTAATCCGCTATTTGTTGTTCTGAAAATGAAAGATGTACCTGATGGGTTTTTGCCGGATGTAAAAACCATTTGAGAATTTACTGCACGAATACTGAACAGATCAATATTTACAGGAATTCCGGAAGATACATTAGCCCAATTGTTTCCATTGTTAGTAGTTCGTAAAACAACTCCGTTATTACCGCAAATCCAACCCTGATTGAACACAGGCGGTGCAGGTGAACTAACCGCATTTAACTGTGAAGTTACTCCGGACTGCTGTTCAATCCACTGAGCAGAGATAAAATTATTTAATAATAGGGTTAATATAGATGTAAAAAGTATACGTTTCATTTTTTCGGGTATTAGGTTAATAAATGAAAACTTATACAAATATAACTGATAAACTTAAGAATTATACCTCAATAAATCTGTAAAAATATGCTGAATTTAACTTTATAAAACAAAGAAAAAACAGGGATAAATTTTCTTAATTGTTTTTCGTTCAGAATTTTTTGTTTAGGGATAACTTTATGTTTAACTTAAAAAATATATAATTTAAGCAAATATATATAGAATTTATTAGATTAATGTTTCTGAAAATTTTACTGTTTCACTTACTAATTTTAGCTTATGATGCAGAAAACTCTTTGAAATAAACTGAGGAAATAGTATTTTTGTTCAATTATAAAATTAAAAATTAAATAAAAACTATGGCAGACTTAAACCAGCAGCTGGATGCTGTAAAATCAAAAGAGAATTTCCTGGAAAAAATTACCAGGATAATTCCGGGTTATGACGGTTATGTAAACAGGGATAACTCAAGAGAGCTTGATACTATTTTAAGGAATACTCTTGCAGCCAGACTGGATGCAAACCAGGTAAAGCTAAAAAATGTAGTGTTAAATCTTTCTCAGCGGGGTAAGCTGTTTGAATCAGACAGCATAGATAAGCTGGATAAAAAGCTTCAGCTTTGCGTGGGAAAATTTAAAGCAGCAGCGCGCGGCTACAGCGGAGCATTTGATGTTGTTAAGGTAAAGGAAGACAAGCTTAACCAGCTTTACCAGTTTGATGCAAGCCTTCTTAACAATGTTGATGTAATAAGTGAATCATGCACTGCGCTTGAAAACAGCAGCAAAGCTAATACTGAAATAAAAGCAGAAACAGAAAAGACCAGCACGCTGCTTGATGAGCTGGTAAAAATGTTCGATGAAAGGGAAAAAATCCTTAATACAGTTTAATTTAAAAGTACTATTAGTAAAAAGGGCATTATCTTTATTGATATTGCCCTTTTTTATTTTAATGATGTGCAATTAGCGGAAATTAGTAATTTAAAAACGTAAATTTGCATTTTCTTTTTAATACAAATTTATGATATTATACTAATTTAATTTAAATCAACATCTGTTCTGGTAAATAAATTGCCGGAAACCAAAGAAAATATAATTCAACGGATCAAATCCACTCAGATGTTCAGGGATAATTCCCGGATAGTGGATTTGATCATTATTTCACTTTTTGCCGCTTACTTTATTGTTGGGTTCGATCTTAGCAAAGAAATGGCTAAGGGCGAATTCATATTTTTTGCATGCATATTATCTGATTCTCAGGAAGCCGATACTGCAGCTTTCTTTGAATCAATGATATTTGATCTGCCTCTATTGGGGATTATTTTAACTTCAGAATTTTTTCCTCAGCAAAATGACGTCAACCGGCTTTTCAGGGGTCGCGCACCTCCGGAACTTTCAGTTTAAATTTATCAGATCGGTATTAGATACAGACCAATTCAAAAATTGACAACAGGATATGCTGCTTAGTATGAGATCAGCATCCTCCGTTGGTTCATATTGAAGCATTATGCCCGATGTGATTATTTGAAAAGGCTGTATGATATTAGCTTCATTTGTGATTATTAGGGAGGCAGGTACTGACCGAATTCCGCCAAAAGCGTTATGGCTGCAGATACTCCCTGCCTTCCTCAATTTTATTTATAAAAACTAAAAACTAATTTAGGAGCATATAATGCAAAAATATTATAGGTTTCTTGTTCTGTTAGTTGCGGGGTTGTTATTGCCTGAAAGCCTGTTTGCACAGGATGACCCGGCAGATACAACAATATACCAAACCGATGAGATAATAATTACCGGAACGCGGCTTGAACAAAAAATCATTGATATTCCGTATCCTGTTTTAAGGATAAACCAGACAAGCTGGATAACCAGCAGAAAGGTCGGGGTTCAGGACGTTCTTATGACAGTTCCGGGATTATTTTTACAGCCCCGATACGGGAATCACGATACAAGAATAACTATTCGCGGTTACGGAAGCCGTTCAAACACCGGAATAAGAGGTGTAAGGATACTGTTAGACGGGATACCGGAATCTGAACCGGACGGACAAACAAGAATTGAAGCAATTGACTTTGATGCCATAGGCAGAATTGAAGTAGTACGCGGATATTCATCATCATTATATACAAATGCCCCTGGCGGCGTTATTAACTTCATGACGGATAAATATTTTCCGGTATCGTTTTTCCAGCTGAATAATGAATTCGGCTCTTATGATCTCAGGAAAAACGGATTTAAAATGGGAGTGAACAGCAAGAACTCGAGATTTATGTCCAGCTACAGCTATCAGAACTATAAAGGATACAGGACACACAGCGAAGAATTTCAGCACAGGCTTAATTCGCTGTTTGAAACTGATTTCTCACCACAGTCAAAACTTTCGGTTTATGGGTATTATGTAAACGGTATAATAAAAATTCCGGGTTCTTTAACACTGGAGGATTACAATACCAATGATACTATGGCAAACCAAAGGTCAGTTGACAGGGATGAAAAGCGTAATTCCAGAAAAGGAAGAGTTGGCATTACTCTTAATACCAGCCTTGAAAAAGGGAATATGAAACACACTCTTGAAACAACTTTATATGGTACTATAAAGATATTTGACAGGGTTGCCAGAACTTACAGGCTGTTCACACGATACGGTATTGGAGGACAGTTCAGGTATGTGAACAAATATACATTCGGCGGAAAAGTTAAATCCAAACAGAGGACCAATGAATTTACAGTTGGCACCGACCTTTTTTACCAGGATGGTCCTATTAGAGAATACAGTAATCTTGGAGGAACAAAAGGCGACGATCTCATAGGTGTTTCAGATGAAGTAATTGCCAATGTTGGGGCATATGCCTTAAACCAGATTGAAATAATTCCTCAAAAACTTTCATTTCTGGTAAGCGGAAGATATGACAGGGTGATTTACGACTTTAAGGATGAACTTGCAGGATTCAGAGATACAACAAGGGTCTTTGCAGAATTCACGCCTAAAGCAGCATTGAACTTTAAGCTGACTCCCCATATTGCATTATATACATCATTTGGATTTGGGTTTGATTCACCTGCAGGCAACGAACTTGATAATTTCCCCTATACAAGCGATAACGGTCTTCACACAATTAATCCCGACCTGAAACCGCAGAAATCAACCAGCTTTGAAGTTGGAATAAAAGGTGAAATTGCAGGCTTAAAGAAAAAGTATTTTAAAAATACTTTTTTTGAAGTTTCTTACTATAATACAAAAATAGAAGATGTAATTGTACCATTTATTGTTGATGGGGATGTTTATTTCAGGAATGCAGCTATTTCTAAAAGAAGCGGACTTGAAGTTGGAGTAAGCAGTGAACTTATTAAAGGATTAACATTGAAAGGTTCATATGCATACCAGAACTTTAAATATGATGAATACAAAGCGGGCAATATTGATGAGTTCGGCGTACTTACCAACGTAGATTTCAGCGGAAATACAGAACCATCGAATCCGGAAATGTTCTTCACCGGTGAATTAATGTACCAGTATACAATTGCAAAGAAATATACACTGTATGCAAAATCAAATATACAATATGTTGGCGGAATGTTTGTAAATGATGCAAATACCGACAGCCTGAAAACCGAATCGTATACACTGGTTAACGGGCAGTTAGGTATTGACTGCAATTTTGATAAATTCAGGCTGGTAGCTTACGGCGGTTTGAACAATATTGCAGACAAAAAATATGTAGCTTTTATAAACATTAATTCAGACAGAAGCGAATATTATGAATCAGGACCGAGAAGAAACTTTTTCGGGGGGCTGACACTGGCTTATATGTTCAGGTAGTAATATTCTTAAAAACGTAAAAAGGCGGTTTACAGCCGCCTTTATCTTATTTACATAAGTTATATTGAATATTGGAATTATAATAGGTATTTTAACATTTAATAAATAAATACAATAACGAGACCATGAAGAAATACACAGGAATTTTACTGTTTTTAGCAATGATCAGTGAAGCTGATATGATTTTCTCTCAATATCCTGTATACAGAATTTACCCTTCTGTTTCAAATCAGATAGAACCATTTATTGTACGTCATCCTTTAAATCCGCAGATCATGTTTGCAAGCGCATATACAATATACCTGAATTTCAGGAGCGAAGGCATATATGTTTCAACTGACGGAGGAATAAACTGGCGGGGCACAGATACATGTAATGGAGCTCCTATAAACGGAGGTCATGGGGGAGACCCGGGTCCGATAATTGATAAGGACGGAAGATTTATAATTACACACCAGGGCGGAGCAGTTGCCGGTATGTATGCAAATTATTCAACTAATCAGGGATTAACATGGTCTAACAATTATCCAATTTTAACGGGAGACCAGGATAAAGGAGCTCCGGCAACCGATGATGCGATTGCAAGTCCTTATTACGGCAGAACGTATCTTGCATGGACAAGGTTTTCCACCCCTTTCCCTATAGTTTTATCTTATACATCAAACGGCGGAGTTAACTGGTCATCTATAATTCAGGTAAATAATTCATTCGGAGGAAACAGGTCGTTTGGCCCGTCAATAGGCGTTACACCTTCCGGCAAAGTTATAACAGTATGGGCATCATCAATTCCTGTATCACCATTCATTGAAGATTATATCGGAGTGGGAATTTCTACCGATGGGGGAAGTAACTGGAGTGTTTCAGAAAATGCAATTGATATAAACGGAATAAGAACAACAGCATTAAGCCCATGGACAATCAGGGCGAACAGTTTCCCGGTAATTGATGTGGATAAAACCGGTGGTGCGCGTAACGGTTGGATTTATGTTGCCACCAGCAGTAAAAATCTTGCACCGGCTGGAAGTGACCCTGATATAATTCTATACCGATCAACTAATGATGGCGTATCGTGGTCTTCAGGCGTAAGAGTAAACCAGGACCCGATGAACAACGGGAGAAACCAGTTTTTCCCTGCTGTTAGGGTTGATGAAGACGGCGGTTTAAATATAGTGTATTATGATAACAGGAATTCAGTTGATTCAGTTGATGTATACTTATCAAGGTCGCTTGACGGAGGAACTACATGGAGCGATCACAGGATAACAGGACAGAAGTTCAGACCGCAGGCTGTATCCGGTGCACTTGGTGCGGGGAATATGGGTGATAACCTGGGGTTAACCTCTGGCAACGGCAAGCTTTATCCTGTCTGGATGGCAAATTATACAGGATTATTCCAGACATGGTGTGCTAATATTGATTATGCAACTATAGGCATTCAACAGATCAGCAGTGAAACCCCGAAGACTTTCAGCTTAAACCAGAATTTCCCCAATCCGTTCAATCCTGCAACAACAATTAATTTTAATCTAGTAAAGAATGGATACACCAGCCTGAAAATTTTTAATTCAGCCGGGAAACTGGTAAAAATACTTGCTGAGCAGAACCTAAACAGTGGCAGCTATAGTGTGAAATGGGATGCTTCAAATGAACCAAGCGGAATATATTTTTATACACTGGAAACCGCGGGTTTAAAAGAAAGCAGAAAAATGATTTTAGTTAAATAAGTATATAACTTAAAAAGTTAATATGTTAATAAGTTATTACAAAAAATCCTCAATAAAATTGAGGATTTTTTGTA